>SLMR01000370.1 GCA_007133445.1 Aquisalimonas sp.
ATTCCTCGCGGATGGGCGGCACAAAAAGCCCGAAGGCGAAGCGCGCCAGCCCGTAACTGATGGCAATCAGCACCGCCCCGAGGACTGCGAATCCCGTACTGGACAGCTTCATCGTTCGGTCTCCGGCTTCAGAACGCGGACGCGGGCATGGCGGCTACCGCGCCGGCCGGTAGCCGGCTGCGGTCAGCCTCTCGCTCAAGGCTTTGATATGGGCGGGACCCACCTCGCAGCAGCCGCCCACGATGCTGGCGCCCTGCTCCACCCAGCCCAGCGCGCGCTCCGCGTAGGCGTCAGGGTCGAGATCCTTCTGCGCTTCCTCGGGGCGGTAGCTCGCCATCAGCGGCGGCAGGCAACCCGCCATGCGTACGTCCCTGCCACTTTCGTCGCAGGCCCTGCAGGCTGCATCCAGGGCGGCGGCGTGCAGCGGTTCGAACAGACCGGGCTCCCCGTCCCGGGCCAGCCGCTTGGGTTCCAGACTCATGATTGCGGTCTCCTTTCTTCTGCTTCGGGCGCCGCGGGGTTCCGCGGCTCGACGGCCGCCGCCTCGGTGAGTGTGCGCGGGAACAGGTACGAAAAGGCTGCAAACGCGATGACCAGAACGGCGATCGCGACCAGCGACGCGCCGAGCACGGCATATCCCGTGGCTCCGACCGCCCTCATGCCTGCGCCCCGGCCGCTCGGGCGAGCACCGCAGGCATCATCGCCCGCACGTGGCTGGTCATGCTGGCAGCTCCAAGGACCGGTACCAGCGAATCCGCCCCCTCAAGGATCACGAGCACACGCTCTGACAGCCCGGAGTCAGCCACTCCACCATCCCTTGACAGGGCGTCACGGATGACCACCAGCAATTCCCGTTTCAGTCGGCGGCCCTGGTTGGCAATGGCCGGATGGTGCTGCTCGAGCTCGCCGATGGCCCGAATGACAATGCAGCCTCGGTTGGCGGTAGTCTCCAGCCAGCGGCAGTGCGCCTCGGCCAGCGCCATCACGGCCTCGCCCGGCGCGGCCGCATCGATCGCGACGCGCAAGTCGTCAAGATACCGACCGTAGCGCCGTTCGAGCACCGCCTCGATCAATGCCTCTTTGGAGGAGAAGTGATTATAGAGAGTCATTCGTGCCACACCCGCTTCAGCGACAACGCGGTCGATGCCGGTGGCGTGGAAACCCTCGGCGTAGAAAAGCCGTTCGGCGGTGTCGAGCAGCACCTCACGCTTTCTTGCTGCCATCGGGAATCTCAAACGTATCTAGACCGATCTATCCAAATTTGAAGTTAATGCCGGGCCGTGTCAAACCACGTTCCGGTGACTCAGGAGGGCGAGCGTTGTCCCAGGCGGGCATGCGGCCGAGCTGGAAGTCAAAACGCGACTAGGTCTCAGCCTGCGGATTCAAGCAGGCTTATGCGCCTCATCTAGCAGCCATTCCCGGAACTGCCCAGCAATCGTTCGCTCCAGAGCGGGGCCTGCACTTGCCACATAGTACGCCTGTTCACACTTCAGAGGCCTGTCACTCACCAGCTCCAGTTTCCCGGTGCTCAGCTCCGCCTGGTGCAGATATCGAATACCTAGAAGAACGCCCTGACCTGCTATTGCCGCCTCTTGCGCAAGTAGCCCATTGCCGAACCGCAATTCCCGCAATGATCCTGGCTCCACACCCTGCTCCCTGAACCACTCCTTCCAGCCAAAGGTCCCACCGAAGCGGTCGAGTGTGCTATCACACAGCAGCGGCAGTTCGCGCAGAGAGTCGATGCCGGACACCGTGGAAGCCAGCTCGGGAGCGCACATGGGCACGAGTTCCAGCCCCATCAGGCGTTCCGGCTCGATATCGGCATAGTTGCCGTAACCGAGCCGCACGGAAACGTCGATGCCGGCACGCTTGAGATCGGATACGCTGAAGGAGCTGTCGCGAGCTCGATCCACGGTCTGCAGACTTGCCTGCAGGCGCACCTCTGCGTCTGGGCAAATGGCGTAGAAGCGGTGCAAACGCGGCACAATCCACTTGGTCGCGAAAAGAGGCTCTGCGCACACGGTAACGACCAGTCGCTCGTCGCCGTAGGACCGGATCTTCTCCACAGCCTGCTCCAGAGCCTGAAATCCCTCGTGCAGATCCGGCAGCGCCTCACGCGCCGCCGGCGTCAGGCTCACCCGACGATGGTGACGAACGAATAGTTCAACGCCGAGGTACTCCTCGAGCGCCTTGATCTGGTGACTGATCGCCGCCGGTGTGACGTTGAGTTCTTTCGCCGCCGCAGCGAAACTCCTGGTTCGCGCTGCGACTTCGAAATAAGCCAGAGAAGTCAGGGACGGCACACGTAACATGACCAAAACTCGCAATTGGTGAAGGGGTTCCGGCACAAGCCATCGATTCCCCTCACTTTAATTCATGCCGTTACGAAAGCCAGTCCGTGACGAGACGGCTTCTGGACTCCCGAAGCCCCAAGCAACGTTTTGAACGCGCTGCTGGCATGGCACGCTCTATTGGCTTCCCTCTGTCTGTCTGACCCATCCCCATGTGGACTCACGCTTGGCAAGTAACGTGTCGATCCCTTCGTGGTTCAGAGACCGAAATACATTCCGGCCTTACGTAGCTGGCAAAGCACGAGTCGCCGGTCAACCCAATTTCACACAAGGGCCCGGAAACGATGTTTTCCCCGGCATCCTGCGGGCACCCGGGAGTGCCGTGATTGCCTCCACGGCCACCGTAAAAGGTGCGTGATGATGCGTAAAACGATAATTGCTAAGCCGAAAGGTTAGTCATACTAATGCAAGCCTCCATTCCAGGGAAACGCTGATGACGCGTTCCCAACCAATGTCTTCTAAGGCCTTGAATCCGGCATGCGTTGATCCGCCGATCAAGCAAGCACCGGGTAGTCCCGCGAAACCCCTGTACGGATTACTCATTTTTCTCAGTCTCAGATAGTGATTAATGAATCGTAATCAGGGAAGTTAGATAAATTCGCTTCAATGGGAAGATAAAAATACGTAGCATCACCCCCACCCAATGGAGTTATAACCGTGGCCCTTTTAGCCACCATTAACGGCACCATGGATGGACAAGGTATTCCAACCAAAAGCCTAAACCTTCTTCCCCAAATAACAGGAAAGGGAGGCAATTTTTTATGAAGAGTATGAATGTAGAATACGCCATCATTGGCGCAGGCACCAGCGGACTGGGTGCCTACTCGAAAATCTCCCGCAAGACCGACAGTGTCGTGATGATTCAAGACGGCCCTTACGGGACCACCTGTGCACGCGTCGGCTGCATGCCCAGCAAACTCCTTATTACTGCTGCCGACTCCGCACATCACCTCGTTACGAGCGAGTTCTTCGGGGTAGAGGCACGTGGGCATGTGGATGGCCGCAAAGTCATGGAGCGGTTACGCCGAGAGCGGGATCAACGGTTTGTCGCCCGCAATCTCGGCTACGTCGAGAAGATCCCGCCTCGCCACAAGCTTGAGGGACATGCTCGGTTTGTCGGACCTGGTCGCCTCAGGGTCGGCCAATCGGTCGAGGTCAACGCGAACAAGTTCATTGTCGCTTGCGGCTCCCGGCCTGCAATCAGCGATGTATTCGAGCCAGTGATGGGCCGGGTTCTCACCAGTGATACGGTATTCGAATTGGAGGATCTACCCCGTTCCATCGCGGTCATCGGTATGGGAGTGATTGCGCTCGAACTGGGGCAGGCGCTCCACCGACTGGGCGTGGAAACAACAATGTACGGCCGCTCCGGAAAGATCAACGCCCTTACCCATCCGGACATGCAGCACGAGGCACTGGATATTCTCGGCAACGAACTGGAGATCCATCCTTGTGGCCAGATCATCAGCACCTTGGAAGACGCACGAGGCGCCTGGATCGAGTATGAGCGCGCGGATGGCCAACGGTTCAGCAAGGTGTTCGACAGGGTACTCGTTGCAACGGGACGGGTCTCGAACGTTGATCGACTGAACATGGAGCTGGCAGGCGTGGATTCGACCGCGACTGGCGCACTCGCAATCGATCCACAGACAATGCGTTGCTCCAAGCAGCCCATTTTTGTTGCAGGCGATGCAACCGATCATCTGCCGCTGTGGCACGAAGCCTACGATGAGGGACGCATCGCTGCGGATAACGCATTGAACCATCCGGATCCGGTGACGACAGAACGCAGACCGCCGTTACTGGTCGTCTTCACCGACCCCCAGATCGCCATCATCGGCCAGAGTTTCCGGGAGCTTGAAGGGCGCGACATCGTGGTCGGCGACCTGCCTTTTACAAGTCCCCGTCATGTGGTCTGGAACAAGGTCAGCGGCCGTATCCAGGTCTATCTGGACGCCCGCACAGGGGTGATTCTGGGTGCCGAGTTGATGGGATACCAGGCCGAACACCTGGCTCATCTGCTCGCTTTGGCGATCACACACGGCATGACGGCCCAACAGGTCCTGTCGATGCCGGTGTACCACCCCTGCGCCGAAGAGCTGTTAAGGGATGCATTGATCAACGCTCGAGAAAAGCTTGAGAGTTACCCGGTCGAGAAAATCAGCAGTTCAGCATCAGCGTAAAGACCGTGGCGGAGCGCAAGTCACCTGTGCGCCGCTTGGCAAGTTCCCGGCGTGAATGTTGTAACGGTCTTCGAGGTTGCCACCTGGAAGGCCGTTAAAACAAGCCGGTGCTGAATTCAGTTGATCACCAGCACGGGGCAGTCGGCGTAGTGCACGACCTTGTTGCTGACACTGCCCATGATGAGCTCACGGAAGCCAGTGAGCCCACGGCGGCCGATCACCACCAGCGGCGCGTCCAGCTGCCGGGTGTGCTCGATGATGCAGTGAGCGGGGTCGCCCGCGGCGATCTCGGTCTGCGCATCGACACCTGCTCCTTTCAGCCGTTCAGCCGCCGCGCGCACATCGTCGATGTTGATGGGGAGGCGGCTGGCGGCTGTTTCGTTCATCCCGTTCTCGGTTGCAACACCACGACGGTCAGTGCACTCGGGAGTCCCGCCTTCGTGGTCGTGAATTTGGCCTGTGGCTCAGGCTTGCTGCCGGTTTCGCTGAGGAAGCGGTCAAGCGAATCGAGTTCCATCCGCTCCTGCTCGGTCTTGTAAAGCATCGGGATGATAACGCTCGGGTCGATCCGGGTCATCAGGTCGGCAGCCTGCTCCGCCGTGAGCGTTGGGCCGTCGCCCACAGGCATGAGGAGTACGTCGACATCTTCCAGCTCCTCGGGCAAGGAGGGTTTTTCGCCGGGGG
>SLMR01000106.1 GCA_007133445.1 Aquisalimonas sp.
CTCCTACGTCCAGTTCCGGGGGTTGCCACGGAGCGGCCCGTAGGGTGCATCTTGATGCACCTTCTCCCGACATCCTGGCCGGGATGGTCTGCCTGGCGCCGTCAATGGTGCATCAAGATGCACCCTACGTGGTCGCGACATGCCGGCACATGCCGGTCACGGTGGTTCGCCAGGCGCCGTTGACTACGTGGCGGCTGCGGCGGGGGTGCTGTCTTTCTTGGCGGTATCGCTGCTGGTGCCCTTGTCGGTACCCGAACTTTCGCTCGTGCCTGTGCCGTTGGAGGAACTGCTCTCACCGCCGATGACGTTGCGGCGGTTGCCGTCTTTGAAGTCGGTCTCGTACCAGCCGCCGCCCTTGAGGCGGAACGCCGCCGCGGAGATCTTGCGCCGCAGGCTGGGCTCGCTGCACGCCTCGCAATCCGTCAGAGGGTTATCGCTGAAGCGCTGGATGGCTTCCTGTTCGTGCCCGCAGTTGTCGCAGAGGTATTCGTAGATCGGCATGAGGTGTCCTCCCGAATTTGTTGGAGGTTATATAAGGCTTGTCCGTATGAAACGCAAGGGGTCGCGCCACGGAGCGGGGACCGTCGCGTGCATCTCGATGCACCGTCGACGGCGTGCGGAGAACACCGTGACCGGCATTTCGTGAGCGTCCGTAGGGTGCATCTTGATGCACCGCAAACCGCGCTCCGATTGACCACCGTGGCCGGCATGTCGGGAAAAGGTGCATCAAGACACACCCCACGGGTTGGTACACTCTCCTGGAGCCCCACCATCCGGAGCCTGCCATTCCCCTGCTGATCGGCATTATCGCGTTCGTGTTCCTGTTCACCCTCATCCAGGTGGGGGCGGTGAGCATTGCGTTCGAGAAGCTGGGGCTCACGGCGGGCTCGGGGATGCTGCTGTTGTTGAGCTGCATCGCGGGCAGTCTGATCAACATGCCGCTGTTCCAGATGCAGGCGTCCGCGCCGGCGCGGCCGGACCAGCCGCCCTCCCCCATGCCGTGGCTCCAGCGCCTGCAGCAGCCGTTCGAGGGCAAAACGGTAGTCTGCATTAACCTCGGTGGTGCCATCATCCCCGTCGCCTTCAGCGTCTACCTGCTGGTCACGCAGCCGGTGCCGCTGGTGCCGGTGGTCCTGGCGATCATGGGGCAGAGTGCCGTGTGCTACTTCTTCAGCCGGCCCATACCGGGAATGGGCATCGGCATGCCGATTCTCATCGCTCCTGTCGCCGCGGCGGTGCTCGCGGTCATGCTCGGCGGCGAGTACTCGGCACCCATTGCCTACATCGCTGGCACCCTGGGCGTGTTGCTCGGCGCGGATCTGTTCCGCATCAAAAATATCCGCGAACTGGGCGTGCCCATGGCCTCCATCGGTGGTGCTGGCACGTTCGATGGGGTATTCATCACCGGGATCGTGGCGGTGCTGCTGGCCTGATAGGCCGCCCGCCGGATTACAATGCCAGGCGCACCAGGCACAGGGAACGACCAATGGCAGCACCGCCGAGCATCCTCATCTCCGGCTGTTCATCGGGCATCGGCTACACCACTGCCCTGCATCTGAAGGCGCGCGGCTGGCGGGTATTCGCGGGCGCCCGCACGGACGAGGCCATCTACATGCTGCGGGACCACGGGCTGGAGGCAGTCCAACTCGACGTTGACGAGCCCGCGAGCATCGAGGCCGCGGTGGAGACGGTCCTGGCAAGCACGGGCGGGCGGCTGGATGCGCTGTTCAACAACGCCGGATTCGGCCAGCCCGGTGCAGTGGAGGATCTCTCCCGCCAGGCCCTGCGCGAACAGTTCGAGACCAACCTCTTTGGCGCCCAGGAACTCACCAACCAGGTATTGCCGACCATGCGCCGCCAGGGCCAAGGGCGCATCATCTACAACAGCTCGGTACTGGGTTTCGCCGCCCTGCCCTACCGCGGCGCCTACGTGGCCTCCAAGTTCGCCATGGAGGGGCTCGCGGACACCCTGCGCATGGAACTGCGCGGCACTGGCATCTTCGTGACCCTGGTGGAGCCGGGCCCCATCGTCAGCCGCTTCCGCGCCAACGCGTTTGCCCGCTACCGCGAACACATCGATGCGGCCAACAGCGCCCACGCACGGGCGTACCAGGCCATGGAGCGGCGGCTCACTGCACCGGACACCGCCGGCGGCTTCACCCTGGAGGCCACTGCGGTGGCCCGCAAGGTGGCCCGCGCACTGGAGAGCCGACGACCGAAGCCGCGTTATTACGTGACTATCCCCACCTGGCTGTTCGGCATCCTGCGGCGCTTTCTTTCCACCCGCGCCATGGACCGCGTGCTGCTCGCGAGCACCGCCGGTGAACGCCGCCCGCCTCCCGACGGGGACCCGTCATGAGGCGCCTTGCCGCGGCACTGGTCGCCGCCCTGGCATGGCCAGTGACAGCGACGGGCTACGATCCGGACTGGGGCACGCTGACCCTCGAATACGAAAACGACCTCTTCGCCGGGGAGGATCGCTACTACACCAGCGGTGTCCGGGCGACGTGGCTGTCCCCGGATGACCGGGTGCCCGGCTGGGTGCGCAGCGGCGCGGAACTGTTCCCCTTCTTCGACCCGGACGGCGAGCTCAAGATGAGCTACTCCCTGGGCCAGAACATGTACACCGCCGAGGACATCGAGGACCCGGACCCGCCCCCGGGGGACCGACCCTACGCCGGCTGGCTCCACTTCGCCGTGGGCCTCGGCAACGAAACAGAGCGCAAGGTGGATCGGCTGCAACTGAACGTGGGCATGGTGGGCCCCGCATCTCTGGCCGACAGAACCCAGGCGGAAATCCACCGCTTCACCGGCTCACCACAACCGCAAGCCTGGGACACCCAACTCCGTAACGAACCCACGCTGATGCTGAGCTACGAACGCCAGTGGCGGGCCTGGATCGAGACCCGCCGGGACGGCTGGGGCATGGATGTGGTGCCCCATCTGGGCGGCGCCATTGGCAACGTCTTCACCCAGTTGAACGCCGGGCTGACCCTGCGACTGGGTAAGGATCTACCACTGGACTGGGGCCCGCCTCGCATCCAGCCGGCGCTGCCGGGCTCCGGCGTGTTCCGCCCACGCTCGGATTTCGGCTGGTACGTGTTCGCGGGGCTGGACGGCCGCGCCGTGGCCCGGGACATCTTCCTGGACGGCAACACGTTTGAGGACTCCCGCAGCGCGGACAAACGCCCCTTCATCGGCGAGGTGCAGGTGGGTGGCGCTATGAATATCGGCCGGCGGGTCCGCGTCACCTACACTCACGTTTTCCCCACCCGGGAGTTCCGGGGCCAGGAGGGCACCCAGGACTTTGGTGCCATCGCGGGTTCCGTGGTTTTCTAGCAGAATGGGCAGGCGATACCGGAGGCACTGTTGAGCGACCTCACTCTCGGCGACGACGAACTCGGCCTGTTCACCGACCTGTACGAACTCACCATGCTCCAGGCCTACTGGGCCGAAGGCATGGGGGCCGATGCCGTATTCAGCCTGTTTTTCCGCAAACCGCCGGCGAATCGCAACATCGTCCTCGCCTGCGGGCAGGAGTACGCGGCGCATCTGGCGCGGGAGATCCGGTTCCCGAAACCGCAACTGGACCGGCTCGCCAGTGTGGGCATGTTCCAGGACGGCTTCCTCGCGTGGCTGGAGGGCTTCCGCTTCTCCGGGGAGATCTCCGCCATGCCTGAAGGCACCCCGGTCTTCCCCCACGAGCCGCTGCTGGAAGTGCGCGCGCCGGTGGCCGAGGCGCAGTTGCTGGAGACGCTGATCATGAACATGGTCACCACCGAGACGGTGCTGGCCTCCAAGGCACTGCGCGTCACCCTCGCGGCCGGTGACCGCCCGGTGCTGGACTTCGGCATGCGCCGCATGCACGGCACGGACGCCGCCCTGCGCGGCGTGCGCGCCTACCGCGTCGCCGGTATCCGGGCCACCAGCAACGTGCTGGGCAGCCTGCGCCACGGCCTCCCGGCCAGCGGCACCATGGCGCACTCCTTCATCCAGGCCCACCCGAACGAGACTGACGCCTTCCGCACCTACGGCCGCCTCTACCCCGGCACCACGCTGCTGGTGGACACCTACGACACCATGGCGGCAGTGGACAAGGTGATCGCCCTGGTCAGGGATGAGGGCCTGGAGATCGGCGCCATCCGGCTGGACTCCGGCGACCTGCTGCAACTCAGCCAGCAGGCCAGGCAGCGGCTGGATGCGGCGGGACTGCAGCGCATCAAGATCGTGGTCAGCGGCGGCCTGGACGAGGTGAAAATCCAGGACTTGCTAACCCGCGGAGCCCCCATCGACAGCTTCGGCGTGGGCACCGACATGGGCGCGGCGGTGGACGCCCCCTCGCTGGACCTCGCGTACAAGCTGACCGAGTACGACGGCGAGCCACGCCTGAAGAACGCGCCGGGCAAGCGGCTGCACCCCGGGGCGAAGCAGGTGTGGCGCTTCAGCGATGCCCAGGGGCGCTACACCTGTGACGAGATCACCGGCCGCGACGAGCAACGTGACGCCGAGCCGTTGCTGCGTCCGATCATCCGTGATGGCGAGCCGGTTGAGGGGCCGCCGGACATTCAGGCGGCGCACGATCATGCCTGGGCCGCCATGGCGCGCATGCCGGAGGCCCTCCGGCGCCTGGAGGCGCCCGATGTGCCGTATCCGGTACATTTCAGCGAGGCGCTGGAGCGGTTGCGGGTGGAGACCATTGCGGCGTTGAGCCGTTGAGCCGGGGTAGTGGGGGGGTGAGATCGGGCGGTTTTCGCGGTGCATCAAGATGCACCCTACGCGGGCCGGATATGCCGTCCGCGGGCCGGATGCGCCGTCCGCGGGCCGGTTGTGTCGTGCGCGGGCCGGATGCGCCGTCCTCGGGCCGAATGCGCCGTCCTCGGGCCGGATGCGGCGTCCGCGGGTCAGATCTGCCGTCCGCGGGTCAGATGCGCGGCGGGGGCCTCGAATGCGGGCGACCATATGTCGCGGCCCGGCGCCTGTGGTCCGGGGAATTACGAACACGGGCGACCACGTGCTTGGCGCCGTGCCGTAGGGTGCATCTTGATGCACCATCTACCACGCTTCCAGTCCATCCCCGGCACTGTCAACAAGGAGCCAACCATTGAGCATCGTCATAATCGGCACCGGCCTCGGCGGCTATAACACCGCGAAAGAACTGCGCAAGCACGACACCGAAACCCCGC
>SLMR01000377.1 GCA_007133445.1 Aquisalimonas sp.
ACCACACTGGAGAACGCCACGGCAGCGGCCAGCACCAGGCCGAACTCGGTGAACAGCCGCCCCACATTGCCCTCCATGAAGGCGATGGGCACGAACACGGCAATCAGCGTCAGCGTGGTGGCGACAATGGCGAAGCCCACCTGCCGTGCGCCCCGGTAGGCGGCCAGCAGTGGCGGTTCGCCGTCATCGATGCGGCGCTGGACGTTCTCCAGCATGACGATGGCGTCATCCACCACCAGGCCGATGGCAAGGATCAGGGCCAGCAGCGTGAGCACGTTCACCGAGAAGCCCAGAGGAGCCATGACCGAGAACGCGCCGATCACCGCCACGGGAATGGTGACGGCGGGGATGAACGTGGCCCGGAAGGAGCGCAGGAACACGAAAATGACCAGCACCACCAGGCTGACCGCAATGCTCAGGGTGATCAGCACCTCGCGGATGGACTCGCGGATGAAGACCGATTCGTCGTAGCTGACCTGCAGCTCCACATCCGCCGGCAGGGAGTCCTCGATCAGCTCCAGCTCCCGCTGCACGGCATCGGAGACACTGATGACGTTGGCCTGGGACTGGCGAATAACCCCCAGCCCCACGGCGGTCTGGCGATTGTTGCGGAGGATGGTGCGATCATCCTCGACGCCGCGCTGCACGTTGGCCACTTCACCCAGACGAATCGGTACGTCGCCCTGGTAGCGCAGCACCAGGTTCTCGAACTGCTCCGGCTCGCTCAGACGCGTATCGGTGCGCACCGTGAGATCACGCATTACGGACTCGACCCGGCCGGCGGGCAGTTCCACGTTATTGCGCCGCAGGGTCGTCTCGATGTCGTCCACGGTGATGTTGCGCGCGGCCATGGCCTCGCGGTCCAGCCACACGCGCATGGCGTAGCGGCGCTGGCCACCGATGCGGATGTCCGCCACGCCGTCCAGCACCGAGAGGCGCTCCTCCACCTGGCGCTCGATCAGATCGCTCATCTCCGCCGGGTCCAGCCGGTCGGAGGTCATGGCGAGCCACATCATGGGCCGGGCGTCCGCCTCGGTCTTGGTGACCACGGGTGCCTCGGCGTCCTCGGGCAGGTCGTCGGCGATACGGGCGACGGCATCGCGGACGTCGTTGGCGGCATTGTCGATATCGCGGCCGAGCTCGAACTCGATGGTGGTCTCGCCGGTACCGTCACGGCTCTCGGAGTTCATGGAGCGGATGCCGTCGACGCGGCTGATGGCACCCTCAATGCGCTCGGTGATCTCGGTGTCGATCACCTGCGGAGCGGCGCCCACGTACTGGGTGGTCACCGAGATGATGGGCGGATCGATGTTGGGGTATTCGCGCACCGGAAGCTGCAGCAGGGAGGCAATGCCCAGCACGAGGATCAACAGGCTGACCACGGTGGCCAGAACGGGCCGCCGGACCGAGATGTCCGAGATGATCACCGGGCCACCTCCAGGAATCGGTGCCGGGACGCGCCCCGCTCGGCGAGCGGTCTAGTCCTCATTGGTGTCGTCCTCCAGCACCCGCACGTCACGGCCGTCTCGCACGGTCTGCAAACCGCCCACCACCACGCGGTCACCCGCATCCACATCACCACGCACCTCGGCCCAGCCGTCCGTCCGCCGGCCGATACTCACCTCCTTGCGTTGCGCGGTGCCATTGTTGATCACGAACACGAAGGTGCCACGGCCCTCCTGCAACAGCGCCTCTTCGGGGACAGTGACGGCTTCGCGCTCTGCCAGCACCAGCCGGGCGGTGAGGAACATTCCGGCACGCAGGCGCCGGTCCTCGTTATCGAACTCGGCCTGCACACGCACCGTGCGGGTGATGGGATCCACCCGGGAGCCAACGCGGGTGACGCTCCCCTCGAACACGCGATCGGCGAACCCCATACTGCGCGCCTGCAC
This sequence comes from Aquisalimonas sp., assembly GCA_007133445.1. Next base: position 1,893 of record SLMR01000377.1, read on the forward strand.
CTCGAGCCCGGGAACCAGACCGCCCAGGAAACGCTCGGGGACAGAGAACTCAAGGCGCACGACTGACAGATCGTCCAGCGTGGTGAGCTGGGTGCCGGGTTCAACGTACGCGCCGGGGCTTACTTCCCGCAGTCCCACTACGCCGTCAAACGGCGCCCGGATGGTGCGATCCCGCAGCCGGCTTTCCGCTACTTCCACCCGTGCCTCGGCTACCTCCAGTGCGGCACGCCGTTCGTCCACTTCCGACTCGGGCACGTCGCGATTCTCGAACAGCGCCGCGCTGCGGCGGTAGCGGGCCTCGGCATCGTCCCGCTGGGCGACGGCCTCGCGCAGATCGGCCCGCTCACGCACCTGGTCTAGGATGAACAGCGGCTCGCCCTGCTCCACCTCCTCGCCCTCGCGCACAGACGCTTCGGAGATCCGCCCCGACACTTCGGTGACGATCTCCACGGACTCCCGCGCCAGAAGCGTACCCACCGCCTGGACCAGGTCCTGCACGTCACGCCGTTCGGCTGTGGCCACCTGCACCGGCGTGCCGGAAGGCCCCGCGCCACGGGGACCATCCTCTTCTTCCTGACCACCCTGCTGTTGCAGCCACACCCACCCGAGCGCCGCCACAGCGGCAATAATGGCAACAATCAGAAGCTGGAAGACCCAGCGCAGTCGGCTCTGCAAGATCGGTTTCTCCCGGATCGGGGCAGTGGATGCCGCGGCCAAATGAACGCGCGATCCCCGGACAGTACGCTTACGGTGCTCTGACCGCGAAGCGCTGCATTGGTTTTGTTATCCTGAAAAAGGGAACCTACAGGGGATGCTGTACTCAATCACCCTACCAGGCTGGTTACAAGGCCTGAACCGTATTCTGCCCCCGGCAAGCGAGACGATACGACACCATGATCAAGTACCTGAAACTGAACATCCTGATGAGCGCCTGCCTGGGCGTTGCCCTGACGGGGCTGTCCCTGCAGGCGCTCGCGGACGACGACAACGGCGATGAGCGCGATGTGCTGATGCTGGTCAACAGCGACGAGGACCAGGTCCAGGGCCTGGCCATGACCACGGCCTCCGAGCTGGCCCAGCGCGATCACTCGGTGCACATCATCCTTTGCGGTGAAGCCGCGGAACTCGCCCTGGAAGAGAACATCCCGCAGGCTCTGGCGCCGCGTGACATCTCCGCCAAGGAACTCATGCAGGAAGCCATGAGTTTCGGCGCCACCGCAGAGGTCTGCCACCTGTTTCTGCCCAACAGCGGTTACCGCCAGTACGAAGAGGAAGACCTCCTGGACGAAGTCACCGTCAACAACCCCGAGGAGAAGGCGGACATGATCTCCCGGGACGACCTGCGGGTCCTCAGCTACTGAGGTGGCCCGGGCGGGGGCATTGAGGCCGATTCAGGCGATCTCGATGCCCTCCGCCCGCAACCCGCGCAGCTTGGCGCGAATGAATGCCTGGTGCGGCACGTAGAGCAGATCGGCAATCTTGCGCACCAGCGCCTCCTGGTGCTTGTTCACCTCGCCGTCGGCCGCGGCCACCCGCCACATGAGTTCGATCACCCGCTCCTTGCGCGCCGGCGAGAAGTGGTCATGAATGAGTGAGGTGAACTCGTAGTAGGAGACGGAGTTCTCCACTTCTTCCCGCGCCAGCCGCAGCAACTCCTCGGTTTCCTCCGCCGGCAATCCGAACTTCTGCCGTACGGCGGCTTCCGCCGCCGCGGCCTCTTCAGGGGCTTCCCGCCGTTCCACACGGGTTACCTCGATCAGCAGCGCCGCGGTGGCCAGTTGCAGGCGATGCTCCTCCTCAGCCCCACCTGCGTCGGCATTCGCGTCGGGCGCGGCCAGATGATCGGAGAAATAGCGACGGATGGCGTCGAGCACGGGGTATACCTCCTGGCAGCGTTGCACGGTCTGGATGAGCGACCGCTCCGGCAAGGGTGACGCGAGCGCACATGCCAGCACGGCACATGTGCCACATTGTCACACCGATCCGCACACAACGGCCACCCCTGCGGTGCATAACCCCTTATGGCACCGTGCTTCTGAGACATCGGCACGCTGGCACAGTTCCTGCTGAGAACCCATATGACGGGCAAACGACGCCCACCGATTGGTTACATAAGGAGGTCACCATGAAGCGCCTGATGATGCTGTTGGCTATTCTGCTCATGACCGGGATGCTGGCCCTGGCTGCCTGCGAACCCGTGGATGAGGACGAGTTCGAGGAAATGGAACAGGACATGGAAGAGCAGGATGACTTCGGCGACGATGATGACGACTGGTAATTGTTGCTGAGCACCTGACGACAAGCGGGCCCCGGGGCAACTCGGGGCCCGCTGCCGTTTCAGCCCCTGTCTCTCCCTGGCGACGCATTGACCCCTCGGTCAGCCGCCTCCAGACTTCTGCCATTGTGAACGCAGGACTCTCGGAGTACGGCAGCCGCCGTTGAACCCGCCGAACGCTGTGGACCAACCGAGTGCGCCCTGTGGAGGGTCTGTCCGCACGCCCGTACCGACCAACAATACACCGGCCATCATGCGCGGTAGCGCCACTACCAGTGACGGGTAGCCCACCACCATCGATGGGACGTCAGTGTTGAGGAATCTGCACCTGAAAGTGCTGGCCCTGGCCTTGATTGTCGGCGCCGGCATTCTGATGTGGCACAAGGTGGCCAATCTCGGCCTGCCGCTGCTGCCGGACGAGGAAACGGCCATCTGGACCGTCGAGGCACGGGTGCACCTGCAGGCCGAGGGCGGCCCCGCCCAGGTGGACTTCATGCTTCCGGCGGACCCGCCCGGCTTCAGCATGCTGAGCGAGGACTTCGTCTCCGGCCGCTTCGGGCTCTCCCGCGAGGTGGGTCCGGTGAACCGCCAGGCCCTCTGGGCGGCCCGCCGCGCGAACGGACAGCAGACCCTCTATTACCGCGCACAGCTCACTGAGGCCCGCAACGGCGACACCCGCACGGTGGAAGGACCGCAGCCGTCATTCCCGTCCGTACCGGACTACCCGGAACCCTACGGCTCCGCCGCCATGACCGTGCTCGAGGAGGTCCGCGAAGGGTCCGCCGACATTGCCTCGTTCACGCGACGACTGCTGGAACGCTACTACGCCGACAGCCCCGACGAACACATCCAGGTACTCCGCGGCGGCATCGAGACCGATGTCGAGCATGTGGAGAACGTGATCCACATCCTCGCGGGTGCCCGCATTCCCGCGCGGCCGGCCCACGTGCTGCAACTGCAGGAAGGCATGCGCCGCGCCGAGCTGACGCCCTACCTGGAGATCCACAACG
>SLMR01000240.1 GCA_007133445.1 Aquisalimonas sp.
AGCGTTTCCATGAGCTCGTCCCAGCCGCCCAGGGACTCGATCTGCTGCTTCTCCTCGTCGGTGAGCATCCGCTCGGCCATGGCACGCAGCCACTCCTCCGGAATCTCACCCTCAAGCTCCTTGCCAAAAATACTTTCTATCCCACTGAAATAATTCCCGAACACCTGATCGAAACGATCAAACAGCGTTTCGTCCTTCACCAGGATGCCGCGGGCGAGGAAGTAGAAGTCGTCGACGTTGCAAACGGCCAGACGCTTGTCCAGCGCCTCCATGAGCGTGAGGTACTCCGTCAGCGTGACCTTGAGATGGGCCTTGCGCAGTTCGAAGAAGAAGTCGATCAGCATGTCCGCCTCCGCCGACGCAACGGGCTCAGTTAGACTGTTTCCGCCGCGCCATGAACATCAGCCGCTCGAACAGGTGAACATCCTGCTCGTTCTTGAGCAACGCGCCATGCAGCGGCGGCATCATCTTGTGCTTGGTGTTCTCGCGCAGCGTCTGCGGATCCACGTCTTCGGCCATGAGCAGCTTCAGCCAGTCCAGCAGCTCCGAAGTGGAGGGCTTCTTCTTCAGCCCCGGCACGTCCCGCAGCTCGAAGAACAGCTCCATGGCCTCCCGCAGCAGTTCCTTCTTCAGGCCGGGGAAATGCACCTCGACGATCTGCTGCATGGTCTCCTTGTCGGGGAAGTTGATGTAGTGGAAGAAGCAGCGGCGCAGGAACGCATCCGGCAGCTCTTTCTCGTTGTTACTGGTGATCACGATGATGGGGCGGTGCTTTGCGCGCACCATGGTCTGCGTCTCGTAGACGTAGAACTCCATGCGGTCGAGCTCGCGCAGCAAGTCGTTGGGGAACTCGATATCGGCCTTGTCGATCTCGTCGATCAGGAGCACTGGCTGCGTGTCGGACTCGAAGCAGTGCCAGAGCGGACCCTTGACGATGTAGTTGGCGATGTCGTGAACACGCTCGTCACCCAGCTGCGAGTCACGCAGCCGCGAGACCGCGTCATACTCGTAAAGACCCTGCTGCGCCTTGGTGGTGGACTTGATGTGCCATTCGAAAAACGGCAGGCCCAATCCGGAGGCGACTTCTTCCGCCAGCAGTGTCTTGCCGGTGCCGGGCTCGCCCTTGATCAGCAGCGGGCGCTGCAGGGTGGCCGCCGCGTTGACGGCCATGTTCAGGTCATCCGTGGCAACGTAGGTCTCGGTGCCCTTGAATTGCATGTCACGTACCCTCTGAAGAAGTCGTTGAACACTCTGGGAAATATCAGTCAACAGCGCAGCCGGTGCGGCAGTCACCCTGCCCTGGCGCACTCGGGCGCGGCTCACGGTAAACCCGGCATGATATCACGCACCCGGGGGAGCCGTCTGAACCGGAACTACGGGCGCAGGAGCAGGCCCACCACTTCCGTGGCGCGATCCAGGTCCGGCTCATCGTGCATGGCCATGAGCGGATACAGGTAGGACTCGCCGATGCAGACGATCACGTAGGCGAGCGTCCCGGTGTCCAGATGGAACTGCCGCCCCCGGACACGCGCGTCCTCGTCCAGGAGGTCACGGAATGCATCCATCAGGCGCACCCGGACCATGCCGTCGGGGCGCGTCAGTAGTTTCAACGCGAAGGCGGACTCCTCGCGCAGGAAGTGCAGGAACGCCGGCGACGTTCCCAGGTAGCTGTTGTAGCGCCGGTAGATGGGCAGGAAATCCAGCTCGCCCTCGGCTTCGGACTCCCGCCGGGCCCGGTCCAGGGTGGCACGACTCAGGGACCACAGCACCTCGGAGACCAGCTGCTCCCGGTTGCCCATGTGCCGATAGATGGTGATACGGCTGACCCCCAGCCGGCCGGCGATGTCCCCCACATCCAGACGTTCGCAGCGCATGAACATGCCGCGGGCGAGCCGCAGGATCTCCTCGCGACGCCCGCCGTTGGCAGCCGGATCCGTTCGCTGGAAAGAATCAGTTACATTGACGGCCATTGTTACCTCCGTGTTTGCCGCACCTTAGCAGATTCCGGTGCGCAATCGGCAGCGCTTTCGGGGGAACCCTTCTGCATTGCCTTGGTCTACGTTGCGGGAGTCGCGAGGCTCCTGCACAGTATTGAACGCCCCCTTTGCCGCAGTACCTGATTGCCAAGCCGAGCTCATTAACCTGGGAGCAACCCATGGAACTCGATCCGCTGCTGCTATCGCGCATCCAGTTCGCCTTCGTGGTGTCGTGGCACATCATCTTCCCCGCCTTCACGATTGGCCTGGCGTCCTACATCGCCGTTCTGGAAGCGCTGTACTTCCGCACCAATAATCCCACCTACCTGCGCCTGTCGAAGTTCTGGATCAAGATCTTCGCCGTGTCCTTCGGCATGGGGGTGGTGTCGGGCATCGTCATGTCGTTCCAGTTCGGCACCAACTGGAGCGCGTTCTCCTACGCCTCGGCGAACTTCATGGGTCCGGTGCTCAGTTACGAGGTGGTCACCGCCTTCTTCCTCGAAGCCACGTTCCTCGGCGTGCTGTTGTTCGGGCGCAGCAAGGTGCCCCAGGGGGCGCACCTGTTTGCTGCCATCATGGTGGCCGTGGGCACGTTCATCTCCTCGTTCTGGATCCTCTCTGCCAACAGCTGGATGCAGACGCCCGCCGGCGTCGAAATGGTGGATGGTGTATTCCGCGTGACCAGCTGGGTCGAGGCTATCTTCAACCCGTCATTCCCGGTGCGGTTCGGCCACATGGTGCTGGCGGCGTTCCTCACCACCGGGTTCTTCGTGGTCGGCGTCAGCGCCTGGTATTTGCTCAAGAACAAGGCGGTGGAGTCGGCCAAGGTCATGTTCTCCATGACGCTGTGGCTGCTGGTGGTGCTGGCGCCGGCGCAGGTGATCATGGGCGACCTGCACGGCCTCAACACCCTGGAACACCAGCCGGAGAAAGTGGCCGCCATGGAGGGCAACTGGGAGACGCGCGGCAACGTGCCGCTGTTGCTGTTCGCCATTCCGGATTCGGCCCAGGAGACGAACCACTTCGAGATCGGCATTCCCAGCATGGCAAGCGTGATCCTGAAGCATGATCCGGCTGGCGAAGTGCCCGGACTCAAGGACTGGGCTCCGGAGGATCGACCCGTGGTCGGTGTGGTGTTCTGGTCGTTCCGTGTCATGGTGGCCATCGGCTTTCTCATGGTCGCCGTGGCGCTGACCAGTCTGGTCCTGCGCTACCGGCGTCGGCTCTACGAAGCCGCGTGGTTCCACCGGGTCTGTGTGGCCATGATGCCCATGAGCTTCATCGCGGTACTGGCCGGCTGGCTGACGACGGAAACCGGCCGTTTCCCCTGGATCGTGCATGGCATGATGCGCGTGGAAGACGGGCTCACGCCAGCACTGACCGGCGGCGTCGCACTCACGTCGCTGCTGGTCTACATCGCCGTCTACGCCGTGGTATTCGCCGCCGGGGCCTATTACATCCTGAAGCTCATTCAGGCCGGCCCCGACAAGGAAGAGGTACCGACACACGACGTTCACAGCGAGTACCGTCGCCGCCCCGCACGGCCCTTGTCCGCTGCGGACGACGCCCTGGACGCACGGGAGTAGATGCCATGGAAACCATTGATCTGACACTGATCTGGGCCCTGATCATCGCCCTCGGCGTGTTCATGTACGTGCTCATGGACGGCTTCGACCTGGGTGTGGGGATTCTCTTCCCCTACGCCCCGGGCGAAGAGGCGCGGGATACCATCATGAACACCGTGGCACCGGTGTGGGACGGCAACGAGACCTGGCTGGTGCTCGGGGGCGCCGGGCTGCTCGGCGCCTTCCCCATGGTGTACTCGGTCCTGCTGCCGGCACTCTACCTGCCGGTTCTATTCATGCTGGTGGCGCTGATATTCCGCGGCGTGGCCTTCGAGTTCCGCTTCAAGGCGAAGGATTCGAAGTGGCTGTGGGACATCTCCTTCACCGTGGGCTCCACCCTGGCCGCCTTCTCGCAGGGCGTCATCCTCGGGGCGTTCATTCAGGGCTTCGAGGTGGTGGACGGCAGCTACGCCGGCGGCATGTTCGACTGGCTCAGCCCGTTCAGCATCATGACCGGGCTGGGCCTGGTGGCCGGCTACGCCCTGATCGGCTGCGCCTGGATCATCATGAAGACCATTGGTGACGTGCGCGAGTGGGCATACGGAATCGCCCTGGGGCTGCTGCGGCTGACCCTGCTCGCCATCCTGATCGTCAGCATCTGGACGCCTCTGATGCACGACGCCATTGCCGAGCGCTGGTTCTCCTGGCCGAACCTGCTGTTCTTCTCGCCGGTGCCGTTCCTCACCGTCCTGCTGGCGTACGTGTTCTACCGGGCGCTGGTCAACCGGCAGGATTACCTGCCGTTCTTCTGCGCCCTGGGACTGTACCTGCTGAGTTACAGCGGCCTGGCCATCAGCCTGTGGCCGAACGTGATCCAGCCCGACATCAGTCTCTGGGATGCGGCCTCAGCACCGGAGTCACAGTTGTTCCTGCTTCTGGGCGTGCTGTTCACCCTGCCGATCATCCTCGGCTATACCACGTGGACGTACTGGGTATTCCGAGGCAAGGTCACCAAGGACTCGGTGGGGTATCACTGATGTGGGACCGGGGGCAGGAGACAGGGCAGCAGCATGGTTGACGGAGTCACCCTCGGCCCCCTGTTCCTGCCCTACCCCCGACTTTTCCTGCTGCTTTCCGTGGCTGCAGTGGTCGGTGTCGGAATGCTACTGGAGCGCCTGAGCGGCAAATCACTCACCAACCCGTTGTGGCTGATCATTCTGGCGGGCTTTGCCGCCGGGCGGTTCGGTCACGTGATCCAGCAATGGGACTTCTACCGGGATCACCCGTGGCAGGCATTTCACCTCTGGCAGGACGGGTACTCTGCTGGCATCGGAATTATCGGCGCAGTGCTGGTGGCGGGGGTCATGGCGTTTCGGCGGCGCCCGCGCAGCTGGCTGCTATGGCCGCCGCTCGGGGCGGGCATCGTGCTCTGGGTCGGTCTCGGCCTAGCGTTTTCGCAACCCCGGGATGCACCGGAAATTCCCAGCATGGTGTTCGACAGTGTCGACGGTGATCGCCTTGCACTGCAAACCTACCGTGGCGAACCGCTGGTCTTGAACCTCTGGGCCACCTGGTGCCCGCCCTGTCGACGGGAGATGCCGGCTTTCCAGAGCGCCAGCGAGGACTGGGA
>SLMR01000227.1 GCA_007133445.1 Aquisalimonas sp.
CGACACCGTCACAAGAGCTGCAAGCATCATGGCTGAACGCAAGGCCACTGTTGAACGCAATACGCTGGAAACCCGCGTCACGGTTACCGTGAACCTGGACGGGCAGGGTCAGGCCGATCTGGCCACCGGCGTGCCCTTCTTCGACCACATGCTGGACCAGGTGGCGCGCCACGGCCTGCTGGACCTGACCGTCCGCGCCGACGGCGATACCCAGATTGACGACCACCACACCGTCGAGGATGTGGGCATCGCCCTGGGCCAGGCTCTGCGCGAGGCCGTGGGTGACAAGGTGGGCATCCGCCGCTTCGGTCACGCCTATTGTCCGCTGGACGAGGCGCTGTCCCGCGTCGTGGTGGACCTCTCCGGCAGGCCAGGGCTCGAGTTCCATGTGGCCTTCCCCAGGGATCGCGTCGGCGGTTTCGACGTGGAGCTGGCGCAGGAGTTCTTCCAGGCGCTGTCCAACCACGCCTTCATGACGTTGCACGTGGACGGCATCCGCGGCACCAATACCCACCACGTCGTCGAGACTGTGTTCAAGTCCGCCGGCCGGGCCCTGCGCATGGCGCTTGAGCAGGATCCGCGCGCTGCCGGGGCGACGCCTTCCACCAAGGGCGCACTTTAAGTGACAGGCGGGTCGCGCACCGGAGGGGGGCGATGACAACCATCGCGGTGATCGACTACGGCATGGGCAACCTGCGCTCCGTGGCCAAGGCACTGGAGCACGTGAATGACCGTGCCCGGGTGGAGGTTACCTGGGAACCCGAGGTGATCCGGCGTGCCTCTCATGTGGTGCTGCCCGGTGTCGGTGCGATCGGCGACTGCATGAGCGAACTGGGGCGGCTGGAACTGGACGCGGTGATCCGCGAGGTGGCCCGTGACAAGCCCTTTCTCGGCGTGTGCCTGGGCATGCAGGCCCTGCTGGACAGCAGCGAGGAGAATGGTGGCACCGAGGCCCTGGGCCTGATTCCGGGGCAGGTGCGACACTTCACCGCGGGCTTCCGGGATGCTGGCATGGCGCCCCCGGGCAAGGTGCCGCACATGGGGTGGAATCGCGTGCGGCAGGTGCAAGCCCATCCATTGTGGCGCGGCATCGCCGACGGTGCCTGGTTCTACTTCGTGCACAGCTATTATGTGCCGATTCTGGACGGTACCCTGACCGCCGGCGTGACCGAGTACGGTATGGACTTTACCGCCGCGATCGCCCGCGAGAACATATTCGCCACGCAGTTCCATCCGGAGAAGAGCCAACGCGCCGGGCTGGAACTGCTTGCCAACTTTACCCGCTGGGACGGGACTGCATAGGCTGGAGACATGCTGCTGATACCCGCCATCGACCTCAAGGACGGACGCTGCGTCCGGCTGCGTCAGGGCAACATGGATGACGAAACCATCTTCTCCGATGATCCGGTGGCCATGGCCGAGCAGTGGGTGGATGCCGGGTCGCGCCGCATCCACCTGGTGGATCTGAACGGGGCCGTGCAGGGCTTTCCGGTGAATGCGGACATCATCGGCCGGATCGCCGAGGCCTTCCCGGACGTGGAGATCCAGGTCGGCGGCGGCATCCGGGACTTCAACACCATCCAGACCTTCCTCGATGTCGGCGTCGATTACGTGATCATCGGCACCCAGGCAGTGCGTACGCCACACTTCGTGGACGATGCCTGCATGGAGTTCCCGGGCCACATCATCGTCGGGCTCGACGCCCGTGACGGCAAGGTGGCCGTGGAAGGCTGGTCCAAGCTTTCCCGCCACACCGCCGTGGACATGGGCAAGCGCTTCGAGGAAGCCGGTGTCGAGGCGCTGGTGTTCACCGATATCGGCCGCGACGGCATGATGCGCGGGGTCAACACCGGCGCGACCCGTGAGCTGGCCCGGGCAGTGGATATCCCGGTGATCGCCTCCGGTGGCGTGACCACGCTGGATGATGTCCGCGATCTCTGCGAGGCCGGCAAGGACGGGGTGTCCGGCGCCATCATCGGCCGTGCGCTGTATGAAGGCAAGCTGGACCTGCGCGAGGCGCAGCGCGTGGTCAACGGTGCCACGAGCGGGGCCCGGGGCGCGTCATGAGCCTCGCCAAGCGCATCATCCCGTGTCTGGACGTGGACGCCGGGCGCGTGGTCAAGGGTGTGCAGTTCGTCGATATCCGTGACGCCGGGGATCCGGTGGAGATCGCCCGCCGGTACGACCAGGCCGGCGCCGACGAGATCACCTTTCTCGACATCACTGCCAGTTCCGACGAGCGCGAGACACTGGTGCAGGTGGTGGAAGCGGTGGCCGCCGAGGTGTTCATGCCGCTCACCGTCGGTGGCGGCATCCGCACCCCCGCCGACATCCGCCGGATGCTCAATGCCGGCGCCGACAAGGTCGGCATCAATACCGCCGCCATCCACAATCCCGAGTTCGTCTCCGAGGCCGCGGACCGGTTCGGTTCTCAATGCATCGTCGTCGCCATCGACGCCAAGCGCGTGTCGTCTCCGGATGCCGAACCGCGATGGGAGGTGTTCACCCACGGCGGGCGGCGCTCCACCGGCATCGACGCGGTCGCGTGGGCGCGGCAGATGGCCGAGCGCGGCGCCGGGGAGATTCTCCTGACCAGCATGGATCGCGACGGCACCCGCGAGGGCTTCGATCTCGAACTGACCCGTGCGATCAGCGACGCGGTGACCGTGCCGGTGATTGCTTCTGGCGGTGTGGGAGGTCTGCAGCACCTGGTGGATGGCGTGGTAGACGGGCGTGCGGATGCCGTGCTGGCGGCGAGCATCTTCCACTTCAACGAATACACTGTTGCCGAGGCCAAGGAATACATGGCGGCGCGCGGCGTACCGGTGCGTCTGCAGGGGGACGCATGAGCGACGACGCCTGGCTGGATGAACTCGCCTGGGGCGAGACCGGCCTGCTGCCCGCGATCGCCCAGGACGCAACCACGGGTGAGGTGCTCATGGTGGCCTGGATGAACCGCGATGCCCTCGCGGCGACCGTGGAGCGGGGCGAGGCGGTCTACTGGTCCCGTTCCCGGGAGCGTTTCTGGCACAAAGGTGAGGAATCCGGCCACACCCAGGCTGTCCAAGAGGTGAGGATTGACTGCGACGCCGACGTGATCCTGCTCAAGGTGGTGCAGCACGGTGGCATCGCCTGCCACACCGGGCGCCGTAGCTGTTTCTTCCGGCGCCTGCGCGACGGCACCTGGGAAGAGACCGAGGCCGTGCTGCGCGACCCGAAGGAGATCTACGGTGAGTAAACCATCCGGTGATGCGGTGCTCAGGGAGTTGCAGCGGGTGCTGGAGGCGCGCAAGGCCGCGGACCCGGACAGTTCCTACGTGGCGGGTCTGTATGCCAAGGGCCTGGACGGTATCCTCAAGAAGGTGGGTGAAGAGGCCACCGAAACGGTCATGGCCGCCAAGGACGGGGACCGCGAGCGCATTGTTTATGAAACCGCGGATCTGTGGTTCCATACACTGGTAATGCTCGCGGCCATGGATCTTGGTCCCGATGACATCCTGGCCGAGCTGGAGCGCCGGTTCGGGCTCTCCGGGCTGGACGAAAAAGCGTCCCGTCCGAACTGACAACACGCGCGGCGGTGTCCGCGCAGGAGATGAAAACTCATGGGTATTGGTGGAATCAGTGTTGGTTCGCTACTGGTCATCCTCCTGATCGTCCTGCTCCTGTTCGGGACCAAGAAGCTGCGGAACGTTGGTACCGACCTCGGTGGTGCCATCAAGGGCTTTCGCAGCGCCATGAAGGATGGCGAGCAGGGTGCTGCCGACGACAGCAGCGGCAAGGACGACGCGGACAAGGAGCCTGCGCAGCTGCAGGAATCCGCCGAAAACGACAGTGACAAGCGGGAACAGACGCAGCAGTCCCGGGAACACTCGTCCTGAGAATGCTGTCGGTCCCGCGTGTGTCCGCTTTCCGGCAGGGTGCGTCGGGGTGAGGGAGCAATGCGTCCCGGAGCCGGCCCCCGCCTGACCCTATCCGCCGATCCGGAGATCGCCGTCCGCCACCATGTTTGATATCAGCTTCCCGGAACTGCTCCTGATTCTGGTCGTCGCACTGGTGGTGATCGGCCCGGAACGGCTGCCCCGGGTTGCCCGGACGATGGGCTTTTGGGTCGGGCGTGCGCGTTCGGTGTTCAACTCGGTGCGTCGGGATATCGAGCGTGAGGCGCGGATCGACGAGCTCAAGCAGGCCGAGCGCGATTTCCGCAAGGATCTCGACCTGGGGCTGAACGAGGATCTCACCAAGGAAGACGACGGCAAGGCGTCGGCAGGCAAGGCCGGGGCCGGCGGCGGCCGGGACAAGCGCAAGGCAGGTGCGGGGGCTGCGGCGGCGCCGCCCTCCATCGCCGATGACGACGCCCCGGAGACCACGCCCTCTGCCACGGTGAACGGCGACGGCGACGGCGACGGCGAACGCGGAAAGGGCGACAATGGCAATACCTGAGTTCGACGAGGACCGTCCCTTTCTCAGTCACCTGCTGGAGCTGCGCTCCAGGCTGATGCGCGCGCTCGGGGCGATCCTGGTCGCCTTCCTGTGCATCTATCCCTTCTACAATCATCTGTTCACGTTCGTGTCGACACCCTTGCGCCGGGTGCTGCCGGACGGCGAACTGCTGGCCATTCAGGTGGCATCGCCCTTCCTGATTCCGATGAAACTCTCGCTGGTGGCGGCGCTGTTCGTGGCCATGCCCTTCATCCTCTACCAGCTGTGGGCATTCGTGGCGCCCGGCCTCTACAGGCACGAGCGCTCGCTGGTCTGGCCGCTGATGATTTCCAGCACCCTGCTGTTCTACTTCGGCGCCCTGTTCGCCTATTTCGTGGTGCTGCCGCTGGTGTTCCCCTTCTTCGCCGGCGTCGCGCCGCTGGGCGTGAGCTACCAGCCGGACATCAGCGAGTACCTGAGTTTCGTGCTGACCATGCTGGTGGTGTTCGGGCTGGCCTTCGAGGTGCCCATCGCCACCATGCTGATGATCCGCACCGGGGCGACCACCCGCGCGAGCCTCGCAGCGAAACGGCCCTACGTGATCGTCGCCGCGTTCGCCGGCGGCATGCTGCTGACGCCGCCGGACATCATCTCCCAGGTCATGCTGGCCATCCCCGTCTGGCTGCTATTCGAACTGGGACTGTGGCTGTCCAGGTGGTACGGCGTGCAGGAGCCGGAAGAA
>SLMR01000283.1 GCA_007133445.1 Aquisalimonas sp.
GACATGCTCGACACCCAGTACCGGCTGGTGCAGACCATGGACATCAATCTCTACTTCACCGAGCCCGCCTCGGCCCACGCCGTGGCCGGGCTGCGCCACAAACCCGGCGTGCAGTACGTGGAGGGCTTCCGCAACGTGCCGGTGCGGCTGGCCGCCAACGGCCAGGACTACCGCACGGCAATCCTCGGCATGGATGCGGAACCCAGGCTGCGCCGGCTCAAGGATGCCCGCGGACAACCCCAGCGGCTGCCGCCGGAAGGCCTGGTGCTCACCGACTACCTGGCGGACTATCTGGGCCTGCGCCCCGGGGATGCGGTGCAGGTCGAGGTCATGGAAGGCCACCGACGCACCCTGGATGTGGAACTGGCGGCCGTGGTCAGCGAGCCGGTGGGGGTGAGCGCCTACATGGAGCGCCAGGCGCTGAACCGGCTGATGCGCGAGGGCCCGGCCCTCTCCGGCGTGTGGCTGCTCACCGATGCCAGCCAGCATCCGGCGCTGTACGAGGCGCTGTGGGACGTGCCGCAGATCGCCGGCATCGGGCTGATCGGTGAGGCGGAGGCCGCCATTCGCGAGTATATCGACGACACGGTGCTGATCATGATGGGTGTGCTGCTGCTGCTCGGCGGCTCCATCACCTTCGCCGTGGCCTACAACAACGCCCGCATCGCCTTCGCGGAACGGGCCCGGGAACTCGCCACCCTGCGGGTGCTGGGTTATACCCGGGGTGAGGTGAGCTGGATCCTGCTGGGCGAGATCGCCGCGCTGACGCTGCTGGCCATCCCGCTGGGCTGGCTGCTGGGCACCGGGTTCGCGATGGCACTGAGCGCCGCCATGACCACGGACCTGTTCCGCGTGCCATTCGTGATTACCCCGCAGACGTACGCCTTCGCCGCCGCGGGGGTGATCGTGGCGACGGTGTTGTCCGTGCTCATGATCCTGCGACGACTGCGGCGCCTGGACATGGTGTCCGCACTGAAAACGGTTGAGTAGCCCATGACCTTACGCAAGAAAGCGACCCTCGCCCTGCTCGCCCTGGCAGTCATCGCGCTGCTGACCCTGGCCCTCTGGCCTGCGCCGGTTCCGGTGAGTGCGGTCACAGCAGAGCGTGGTCATTTCGCCGAGACCGTGGAGGACGAGGGCCGCACCCGGCTGCCGTCGCCGCACACCGTCTCGGCACCGGTGACCGGCTTTCTGCAGCGGGTCACCCTGGAAGCGGGAGACCGGGTCGAGGCCGGTCAGACGGTGCTCACGCTGGAGCCACCTCCCGTCCCGCCGCTGGACGCCAGGGCCCGCACGCAGGCCCGGGAGGCGGTGGCTGCGGCACGGGCCCGCCTGAACGCCGCGGAATCGGAACTGGAGGCGCGCGAGATCCAGCACCGCCTGGCCCGTTCGGAGGATCAGCGCTATCAGCAGATGTTCGACCGGGAACTGGTCTCCGCGGAACAGATGGAACGGATCCAGGCCCAGCGTGAATCCGCCCGCACCGCCGAGCGCTCGGCCCGGCACGCCGTGGAGGTGGCCCAATTCGAGCTCGACGCCGCCAGAGCGGTGCTCGAGATCGCCGATGGCGAGCGCGCACCGGGCGATCAGCCGCGGATGGAGGTACCGGCACCCGTGGACGGGCTTGTTACCCGTCGACATCGCTACAGCGAGGGCCCGGTGAACGCGGGGGAGCCCGTGCTGGACATCGGTGATCTGGCGACCCTGGAAGTCCAGGTGGATCTGCTGTCCATGGACGCCGTCCGCGTCAGCCCGGGCATGCAGGTGGTGCTGGAGCGCTGGGGCGGTGACAGCGACCTCACGGGCGAAGTCCGGCGCGTGGAGCCCGGCGGGTTCCTGCGGGTCTCGGCACTGGGCGTGGACGAGCAGCGAGTGCCGGTGCGGGTCACCATCACCTCGCCGCGGGAAGACTGGGAGTCCCTGGGTGATGGCTATCGCGTGGAGGCCCGCTTCATCCTCTGGGAGGACGACGACGTCCTGCAGGTGCCTACCAGCGCCCTGTTCCGCAGCGACAACCAGTGGTCGGTATACGTGATCAGTAACGGCCGCGCCGAGCGACGCGATGTGGAGCCCGGGCGGCGCAGCGGCCTGCAGACCCAGATCCGCGCCGGTCTGTCGGAGGGGGAGCGGGTCATTACGCATCCAGGCGATCGCGTGTCCGACGGCGCACGGGTGCGCGGGGAGTAGTAACCCGTCGGCACTGAGCGGTTCATTCCGGCCTCGCAGTCCGATCCAGCTGCTGCTGCAGCTGTACTGCGAGTTGCCGGGCCGCCTCGCTGGGGCGGCCGGGGCTGCGGTGCAGGGCCACCTCGATCGCCGGCAGTTCGGGCAGACCCTCTTCCGGACCGATGACGCGCAGTTCCGGGCCCAGCATGGAGGGCGTCACCACGGTAATGGCCAGCCCTGCACGCACCGCCGCCCTTAACCCGGAAAGACTGGCGCTGGTGTAGGCGACTCTCCAGGAGAGACCGGCTGCATCAAGCGCTGCCAGGGCCGAGTCACGGAACACGCATACCCCTTCCCGTGACAGCGCGAGCGGGAGCGGCGAACGATGGTGGGCCTGGTGATCCGGCGGACCGGCCCAGACCAGAGGCTCCCGGCGCAGCACCTCGCCACCCGGGCTCTTGGGCTGCCGGGTGACTACCGCCAGGTCCAGGGCACCGGACCGGACCTCCGAGACCAGATCAACACTGAGCCCGCAGCGCACTTCCAGGGCAACGCCGGGGAACCGTGCCTCGAACGCCGCCAGCGCCTCGGGCAGATACACTACGTAATCGTCGGGCACGCCAAGGCGCACCACCCCATCCAGACGTTGATCCAGCACGTCCTGCCACGCCATGGCGTTCTGGCGCAGCATCTGGCGGGCATGTGCCAGCAGACGCTCCCCCGCCGGCGTGGGGGCCGCCTGGCGCCGCCCGCGCTGCAGCAACTGGCAGCCGATGATGTGCTCAAGGCGCGCCATGTGAGCACTCACCGTGGACTGCGCCAGGTACAGGCGTTCCGCGGCGGCGGTGAACCCGCCGGTTTCCACCACGCCCGTGAAGGTGCGCAACAGCACCAGATCCAGCGGCCGTGCGTCGTCTGTGTTTTTCATCATGATTCGTGATCGCCCGATCAGAAAACTTCGTTTCCGTGATTCCCGCTCGAACCCTACCTTATGCACCGAAAACCGTTGTCACAACAAGGCATGAGGGAGAGACACAGATGATCAACCGGGCCACCATTACCGGAGTCCTGGCAGGGCTTTTCACGGTCAGCCTCTGGGGCAGTCTTCCGGTGCTGCGTAGCCTGGGTGAGCTCCCGCCCATGCTGGTGGCGAGCGTCGCCATGGTCTGCGCCGCCGCCATGTCGGCCGTGCTGGGAGCCATGCGCCCGTCGCCGGAGACGGCGGCCATGCCGCGTGGCCGGGGGTACTGGCTGGCCGGTGTCGGAGGCCTGGTCGGTGCGCTGTATTTCTATTTTCTGGCGCTGGAAGGTGGTGATCCGGCCAGGATCACGCTGGTCACGTACACCTGGCCACTGGGATTCGTCCTGATCTGCGACCGCCTGGCGGGGCACGGCCTGCGCCTGCGCACCCTGCTCGGCGCCGCCGTAGCATTCGTGGGCCTCGCCCCTCTGCTCATGGCGGACGCCGAGGGCGCCGCCACCTCGGCTGCCGCCTATGCGGCAGGGCTGGCCAGCGGGGTCTCATGGATTGCCTTCTCCGTGTTCCTGCGCCAGCACGGGGGGCTGAGCGCCCGGGGGTATCAGCGGCTGTTCCTGCACGCCGGTGTCATCGCCCTTGCCCTGCATATGACGGTGGAAAGCACGCCCGCCACGACGACCACCGGGGACTGGCTGACGGCGGCGCTGATCGGCATCGGGCCTTACGGTCTGGCATTCATCGCCTGGGGCTACGCCCTGCGCTGCGGTCCCGCGTCACTGCTGGGCGTACTGACCTACCTGGTACCGATCATTGCCGCTGCGCTGCTGGTCGTTCTGGGCTGGTCGGCACCAAGCGGAGAACTGTTGCTGGCCGCTGCGGCGGTCACCACGGGCGCTCTGCTGAGCCAGGGGGCATGGCCACGCCGTGCACGGTGAACGCCGGTCACCGGGGTAACGCCCGGCGGTCACATCATTCATGACGACGGGCTGAAGCGTTCCTGCAGGTAGGCGATGATGTCATCCGACTCGTACAACCAGCGCACGCTGCCGTCGTCGTCCTCGATCCGCAGGCAGGGGACCTTCACCCGGCCGCCCTCGCGCTCCAGGGCATTCCGATGCTCGCCTGCCTTGAGTGCGTTGCGCAATTCGATGTTCAGGGACAGGCGCACCATGGCGCGGCGCACCTTGATGCAGAACGGACAGGCGGGGAAATGGTAGAGCGCCAGGTAGCGGGTGCGCGCATCCACGGCCCGTTGCTCTTCGGGTGCGCGCTCGATGCCCCGTGGCTTGAACAGGTGATGTCCGACGATCATGAACGGCGTGAGCACCAGGCGCACGCCACGGAAAAAGGTCCGGATGAGAATTCGCATGACGGCAGTGTGCCATAGGTGGCCAGATCGAGCCGATCCCGGAAACAGCCGGCCGAGGCACCGGTCCGCCTTTTCCCTCCGTCGCGGCGGTCCGCTATGCTGGGACCCGTCCTGTGGACCCGAACGAGGGAAGCCAATGCACATGAGGCAACGGCAGCAACGGCGATGCTGCTGGGTCGACTGCAGAACGCCTACAGGTTGTGCGTGCTCTCGGGAGCCGGCGCCGACCGTAGCCAGCGCTACTTCATGCAGGCGCCCGGCAACCTGTTCGCCAGTGAATGGCGAGGGAGTGTCATGACAGGCGTGGAGCCGGCAGAGCCTCTTCAGGGTCCAAGCAAGGGCCTGACCCTCGAGTTGATGCGCGCGCTGCTGCCCCATCTGGAGCAGGCCAGCGCTGGCGCCATTGCCGTGGACGCGGATGGCCGCATTGA
Organism: Aquisalimonas sp.; assembly: GCA_007133445.1. The sequence continues at coordinate 4,946 of SLMR01000283.1, forward strand.
CTGGATCAACCCGAGCTATGCCCAGCTCATCGGTGACTCGCCGGAACGGCTCGTCGGTCGCCCGATCCGCGATGTCATCCCCAACACGCGGCTGCCGGAGACGATCCGCACGGGCCAGGCCAAATTGCTGGACATCATGGAGTTCCGGGATCAGCAACTGGTTGTCACCCGCCTGCCCGTGGTGGACGGTGGCGAGGTCATCGGGGGGCTGGC
>SLMR01000326.1 GCA_007133445.1 Aquisalimonas sp.
CCGCGCTGCTGCGTTTCATTCCCTACCTGGGGGTATTCATTACCACGATTCTGCTGGCGATCATTTCCGCCATGCACATGCAGGACCCGCTGATGATGATGGTGGCACCGCTGGCGTACCTGGCGTTGAGCAGTCTCGTAGGATTCGTCCTGGAGCCCTACATTCATGGTTACCGCATGGACATCAACCCCATCGTGATCTTCCTGGGGATCTTTTTCTGGGGCTGGTTGTGGGGCGGCATCGGCGTTCTGCTGGCGGTCCCGCTGATGACTGTCATCATGGTCGTGCTTCGCCACATCGACAGCCTGCGACCGGTCTACCGGGTCATTGCCCGCTAAACCCAGCGTTACGACACTTGAGGAGAATGCGCATGTTCAAGCTCTACGGCTTTGCCGTCAGCAACTACTACAACGTGGCCAAGACGGCCCTGCTGGAGAAGGGGCTGGAATTCGAGGAAGTCACCGCGTGGACGCCGTTGCAGGGTGAGCTGCTGCGCAAGAGCCCCATGGGCAAGGTACCGTTCCTCGAAACCGATCAGGGCGTATTCACCGAGGCGCAGGTCATCCTCGATTTCCTCGAGGAGCACACCCCCGAGCCCGCACTTCTGCCGCTGGATCCGTTCCATCGCGCCAAGGCCCGGGAGATCGGGCGGGTGATCGAGCTGTACATGGAACTTCCCGCGCGCCGTGTCTATCCGGAGGCATTTTTCGGTAGCTCGGTGAGCGAGGAGACGAAGCGGGAGGCGGCGGAGGTGCTGCGGCGTGGTGCCGATGCTCTGGCCGCGCTGGCGTCTTTCGACGGCCCCCTGGATGGTCGGGCCTTCGGCCAGGCAGACATTGTGGCGGCCATGCACCTGCCACTGCTCCGGGACGCCGGGCGCAAGATTCTGGACGTGGACGTCTACGAGCAGTTGCCGGGCGTCAAGGAGTACCTGGCAGGTATGCGCGAACGCCCGTCCATCGCCCGGGTGATGGCGGACCAGAAGGCTGGCATGGAGGCGTTTCTCAAGCGCAAGGGCTGAGGGCCGCCTTGCTGCCCTCGTCCGGCACGGTCGGCCACCCGAGGTAAGTGCCGGCCTCCATGAAGGCCTGGGGCAGGGGGGCGTGCACCTGTAGCATCTCCCCGGTGCGGGGGTGGGGTAGGGTGAGGGTGCGCGCCATGAGCATCAGCCGGTGAATGCCGAGCTGTTCGCGAAAGGCGCGGTTCTGTTTGCCGTCGCCATGCGTGGTATCGCCGATGACCGGATGCGCGATGTGGGCGCAGTGCCGCCGGATCTGGTGCAGTCGGCCGGTGAGCGGTTCCACGTCCAGCAGCGAGTAGCGTGCCGTGGGATACGGCCCGGCGGGGAATGGTGCCTCCGCCTGGTGCAATGTCCGGAACCGCGTGCGCGCCGGTCGTGCCGGTTTGTGGGGGGCCTGGCGCAGGGGGCGATCGATCTCCCCCTGCGCAGGCGCGTGGCCGCGCACCAGGGCGAGATAGCGCTTGCGGGCGCTGCCGTCGTTGAACATGGTCTGGAGCGTCCGGGTGGTGTCCGCATCGTAGGCGAACAGGAGGACGCCCGAGGTGGGACGGTCGAGCCGGTGCACCGGATTGACGCGCCGCCCGAGCTGATCGCGGACCTGCTGCACCGCCGCGTCGTCGGACTCCGCGATACGGGTGCGGTGCACAAGAAGGCCGGCCGGCTTGTCCACGGCCACCAGCGTCTCGTCCTGATAGAGAATGGTCACGCTCATGGGGCGCGAGTCTACCGCACTCTGCCGGTCCGATCGCGATTCAGGCGCAGTAACTGGAATATCGAGCCGGCCATGCCTTCGCAGGAACCGGGAAGTCATCGGCGACGGAGCGGCGATTCGCTGAAGCTGTAGGGCCCCACTGGGTGAGGGGCACTGAACCCGCTTGCCTGGATCTGTACCATGACGGTCGGGTGTATGGCCGTGGACCGGGAGCGTTGAACCCATGAGCACCGCAGAGGCGACGCAGCAGAGCTGGATGACGGCGGACCCACTGCTTCGCCGGGCGGCAGCGGCGTTCACCGTCTGGATGATATTCTGGACAACCGTGATCCTCTGGGCGTACGGGCCCCAGAACTTTCTCTGGCTGTGCAACATTGCCCAGTTCATCGTTCTGTACAGCCTCTGGACCGGCAATCGCCTGCTGTTGTCGAGCCAGGCCGGGACGGTGGTGTTTGTAGGCCTCTTCTGGACGCCGGATTTCCTCCTGGGAGCTGCCAGTGGCGGGGCCTGGGCCGCATTCACCGAGTACATGTTCAACCCGGAACGGCCATTTCTGGCCCGGGCAACGTCTCTCTATCACATTTTCCTGCCCATCCTGATCCTCTGGGCACTGCACCGCATCGGCTACGATCATCGCGGGCCGTGGTTGCAGACGGCGCTGGCTGTCGTGGTCCTGCCTGCCACGTGGCTGTTCACCGAGGCGGAGCGCAACGTCAACTGGCTGACGGAACCTGCGGGCGTGGAGCAGGTGTGGATGTCGGATCCAGTCTTTGTGCTGGTCATGCTGGTGCTCTATCCTTTGCTTCTTTTCTGGCCCGGGCACGGGCTGGTGCTTCTGGTCAGGCGGCTGCTCACCCGGCTCGGGAAGCCCCCCGCCGCCTGAGACGACGTCTGGGAAGGGGAGCGAGTGCGTTCATCCGGAGCGACCACGGCGGATGCCGGCGTGCGTGCCAACTGGGGCATCATCCGCAGCCTGTTGCCGTATCTGGTGGAATTCCGGGGGCGCGTCGTTCTGGCGGTGGCCTTCCTGGTCCTGGCCAAGGTGGCCAACGTGCTGGTGCCCGTGGCGCTGAAGTTCCTGGTGGACACCCTGGAGGAACGCGGCGAGGAGATGGCGCTGGTGCTGCCACTGGCGCTAGTAGTGGGCTACGGTCTGCTGCGTTTCGGCGCCACGTTCTTCGGTGAACTGAGGGATGCCGTGTTCGCGCGGGTTGCCGAGCGCGCCATGCGGCGGGCATCCCTGGAAGTCTTCCGACACCTGCACCGGTTGCAGTTGTCCTTCCATCTCTCCCGGCAGACCGGCGCCCTGGCCCGGGATATCGAGCGCGGCACCAACGGCATGAGCTTCCTGCTGCGCTTCATGCTGTTCAACATTGTGCCCACGCTGCTCGAGATCGGCATGGTGGCGGTGATCCTGTTCGTGGCCTTCAGTCCCGGTTTCGTGGTCACGGTCATTGCCGCCGTTGCCGTCTATATCGCGTTCTCGGTGGCAGTCACCGAGTGGCGGACGCGTTTCGTGCGCGAGGCCAACACCATGGACAACCGCTCCAATACCCGCGCGGTGGACAGCCTGCTCAACTACGAGACGGTGAAGTACTTCAACAACGAGGCCTGGGAGGCTGAGCGCTACGACCGGGATCTCGCCGCCTGGGAGGCGGCACGCATGAAGAACCGGCTCTCGCTGGCCGCACTGAACTCCGGTCAGGCCCTGATCATCGCCGGCGCCATCACGGTGATGATGACCATGGCCACCATCCAGGTGAGCAGCGGTGACATGAGCATGGGGGATCTGGTCATGGTGAACGCCTACATGATCCAGTTGTTCATGCCGCTCAACGTGCTCGGTTTCGTGTATCGGGAAATTCGCCAGGCCCTGGTGGACATCGAGCGCATGTTCGGGCTGCTGAACGAGGACGCCGCCGTGCGCGATCGAGCCGACGCGACGGCTCTTCGGCCGGACGGCGGTGCCGTGAGCTTCGACGGTGTGGACTTCGCCTACCAGCCGGACCGCCCCATCCTGCGGGACGTCAGCTTCGATATCCCCTCCGGCGCAAAGGTGGCGGTGGTCGGGCCCAGTGGTGCCGGCAAATCCACCCTGGCCCGGCTGCTGTTCCGGTTCTACGACGTGGATGCAGGTGCCGTGCGGATCAACGGCCAGGATGTCCGTGACGTGACCCAGGACAGCCTTCGCTCGGCCATCGGTGTGGTGCCCCAGGACACGGTGCTGTTCAACGACACCATCCGCTACAACATCGCCTATGGCCAGCCGGAGGCCAGTGATGATGCGATTCTCCGCGCCGTGCGGCTGGCGGACCTCGACGATTTCATCGCCCGGCTGCCGGAGGGCCTGGAGACGCGGGTGGGTGAGCGGGGGCTGAAGGTCTCCGGCGGTGAGAAGCAGCGGATCGCCATCGCCCGGGTTCTGCTCAAGGATCCGCCCATCCTGGTGCTGGATGAGGCCACCTCGTCTCTGGATTCCGCCTCCGAGCAGGCCATCCTGCACGCGCTGAACACCGTGGCCCGGCAACGGACCACCCTGGCCATCGCCCACCGCCTGTCCACCATCCGCGATGCCGATCGCATCGTCGTTCTCGACCAGGGGAGGGTGGTGGAACAGGGGCATCACGACAGCCTGCTGGCGGCCGGTGGCGTCTACGCCGCGCTGTGGCACCAGCAGCAGGCGATCAGCGTGGCGGATGACGGGGATTCGGCGTGAGTCACTACGATGTGCTCGTGATCGGCGGCGGCGCTGCCGGTCTGTTCTGCGCGGCGCTGGCCGGGCAACGCGGGCGCCGCGTGCTGGTCCTGGAGCACACCAGCAAGGTGGGGCGCAAGATCCTCATGTCCGGAGGCGGCCGCTGCAACTTCACCAACATGTACAGTGCCCCGGAACACTTCCTCGGTGCTAATCCGCACTTTCATAAATCAGCCCTAAGCCGCTACACACCCTGGGATTTCATCGGGCTGGTCGAGGGCCATGGCATTGCCTATCACGAAAAGACCCTGGGCCAGCTTTTCTGTGACGGCAAGGCTCGGGCCATTGTCGACATGCTGCTGGCCGAGTGCCGTGCCGGCGGTGTGACCATCGAAACCGGCACTTCGGTGGAGACGGTGGAGGGGGACAGTCCCTTCCGCGTGCGCACCAGTGCCGGGAGCCACACGGTTGAGTCGGTGGTGGTGGCCACCGGCGGCCTGTCGATCCCGCGCATGGGCGCCACGGACTTCGGTCATCGTCTCGCCCGGCAATACGGCCTGGCCCTGCGCCCCACGCGCCCGGCACTGGTGCCGCTGGTGCTGGACCGGACAACAATGAACGGCCTTGGCGACCTGGCCGGCACGGCCCTGGACGCCTCGGTGGCAGCCGGCGACGCGGCATTCCGGGAGAGCATTCTCGTCACCCACCGAGGCCTCAGTGGCCC
>SLMR01000027.1 GCA_007133445.1 Aquisalimonas sp.
CATGGTGGCGTTGTCGTTGCCCTGATCGCCGCGCTTGACCAGCCCGGCGTAGTAGCTGTTGACCCGGATCCGCGGTGCAGCCTCGGGATTGAGTTCCACGCGCCAGACGCCGCGCTCCTTGCGCACGTAGACGTCGGGAATGACGTACTCCGCCGGCGCCGAACTGATCTGGGAGCCGGGCCGCGGGTCCAGGGACCGCACCAGTGCGAGCACCTCGCCGAGTTCCGCCTCGGAGATCTTGAGTTTGCGTGTCAACTGGCTCACCTGGCGGCTCCCCAGCAGCTCCAGGTGCTGGTCGACCAGCTGCCGGGCCTGCGGCAGCCAGGGGGTGTCCCCGGGGAACTGGTCCAGCTGCACCAGCAGCGCCTCGCGTGGATCCAGCGAGGCGACGCCGACCGGGTCGAAGCGCTGGATGAGGTGGCGCACGGCCTCCACCTCGTCTTCCTCCACCGGGTCGTCGTCCGCCACCGACGCGCAGATGTCCTCGATGGTGACGCCCAGGTAGCCGTCGTCGCGCACGCCGTCGATGATGGCCTCGGCGATGGCCATGTCCCGTTCACTGAAGTGCGACAGTTGCGCCTGCCACAGCAGGTGCTCCTGCAGGCCGCCGCCGTCCCCGGAGGTGCGGTTCTCCCAGGTTTCGCGTTGTTCGTCGTCGTTGCCGGGTGCGCTGTAGGAGGTGCTGCCGTCGTAGATGTCGTTCCAGTCCGAGTCCAGCGGCAGATCCTCGGGGATGTCGGTCTGTTGTGACTCGGCGCCGGCTTCCACTTCGCTGCTGCCGGAGGCGGTCTCGTCGGCGCCGTCGGTTCGGTCGCCGTCGTCCGTGCTGGCGGTGGCCCGTTCGGCCGTGTCGGGGCTGTCGGCCGCGTGCTCTTCCTCGGCCGCAGCGGCGGGTTCCTCGGTGGCGGCCGTGGTGTCTTCGGCGGTATCCAGCTCCGGGTCGTCCACCTGATCCTGCTCGTCCGCCGGTTCCAGCATCAGGTTGGAATCCAGCGCCTGCTGGATCTCGGTGCGCAGCTCCAGGGTCGAGAGCTGCAGCAGCTTGATCGCCTGCTGCAGCTGGGGCGTCATGGTGAGCTGCTGCCCGAGCCGGAGTTGCAGCGACTGTTTCATCGACAACGCGGATCTCCTGACGTCCCGCTGGACGCGTGCTCGTAGCAGTGAACGGGGTAACTGCGGTGATTCATGGCTCCATCCTAACCGACTCCGCGGCCTGTTAGAACATTGGCGCGATATTTGCCTTCCGTCACGGACCGCGCCTTTACAGCTTGAACTCCTCGCCCAGGTAGACTTCGCGCACCTTGCGGTTGGCGAGCACTTCCTCGGACGTGCCCTGAGCGATCACCTCGCCCTGGGCGAGGATGTAGGCGCGCTGGCAGATGCCCAGTGTCTCGCGCACGTTGTGGTCGGTAATCAGCACGCCGATTCCCCGTTCCGCGAGGTGCCGGATGATGGCCTGGATATCCAGAACCGAGATGGGGTCCACCCCGGCGAAGGGCTCGTCCAGCAGGATGAAGCGGGGGTTGGCGGCCAGTGCGCGGGCGATCTCGACGCGTCGCCGCTCACCGCCGGAGAGGCTGATCCCGGTCTGATCGTGCAGGTGGGCGACGCTGAACTCCTCCAGCAATTCCTGGGCGCGATCGCGACGCTGCCTGCGGTCGAGTTCAGGGCGGGTCTCCAGGATCGCCAGAAGGTTATCCATGACCGTGAGCTTGCGAAAGATGGATGCTTCCTGGGGCAGGTAGCCCACGCCCCGCCGTGCGCGGACGTGCATGGGCAGGTCGGTGATGTCGTCATCGTCCAGCAGGATGCGGCCGCCGTCGGCCTGCACCAGGCCGACCACCATGTAGAAGCAGGTGGTCTTGCCGGCGCCGTTGGGCCCGAGCAGGCCCACGACCTCGCCACTGCCGACCTTGACGGAGGCCCCGTGAACCACCGTCTTGCGCCGGTAGATCTTGGTGAGCTCCTCGGCCCGTAGCAGGCTCACTGGTCGTCTCCTTCCCCGTTCTCGTCATCCGGGAACAGGGTGATCTGCACCCGCCGTCCTGTCTCCGGTTCGCCACGGGCGTTGACCACGTCCTCCACGACCTTGTACTCGATGCGCTCGCCGGAGAACGTATTGCGCCCCTGCACCAGTTTCGCCCCTTCCAGCAGCACCACCCGTTCCGGGCCGCTGGCGTAGTACTCCATCCGCGGGGCCTCTGCCTCCACCGCGCGCTGGTCGTCGGTGGCCTGCTGGTTGTAGACCGCGGGCTCACCCTCCACTACAACGCGGTCCAGGGCCTGTCCCCCGTCGTCGTCGCGCTTGAGGTAGACCGTCATGCGATCGCCGGTGATGCGCCGGAACCCCCGAGTAAGAACGACGTTGCCCGTGTAGACGCTGACGCCACGAACGTTGTCGATTTCCGCCTCGTCGGCATCCAGGTCAATGGGCTCTGCGGACGCCGCTGGCGATGCCAGAAACAGCAGGCCGCCGAGCATGGCTGCCAGCCAGAGTCCGCCGCATCGACGTGATCGCACATCAGTCCGGAATTTCATAACGCCCACGCACCTCGGAGAGGAGTTCCAGTTTGTCTTCGTCCAGCCAGGCGCGCACGCCCACGCCTTCCAGGCGGGCGTCGGTGCGCCAGTAGACGGCATGTTCATCGGTTTCCGCATAGCGTCGTTCCGGTTTGAGAAAGACTTCGCTGGTGTCCATGTTGGCGGGCAGATTGTGTTCACCGCCACTGCGACGGATCTGAACCTCGCCCTCCAGGTGGACGTCTTCCACGTTGTTCCAGGCCCGCCCCCGTTCGGCGCGCATGCGCCAGGGTTCGCCGGTGTCGGCGAAGTAGGTGACTTCCGGGTGTTCCAGCAGCCACAGATCATCGCCAATGAAATGCTCCATGCTGGGAGACTGCAGCCGGTAGCGGCGCACGCCGTCATCACCGGTGGCATCCAGCGTGAAGTCCTCCATGAAGTAGTCCGGGCGCTCGGCCATCTCCTCGGGGTCCGCCGGCACCGGGTCGTGGGTGTCCTCGTCCAGCACCCACCAGCCCACGGCGACCAGCAGAACCAGCACGATGATCCGGAATGTCCACGCTCTATCGGGACGCATACTGCTCGATGACCTCAGCCAGCGCACCTCGGGCGCCCAGAATCAGGTCCGCCACCTCGCGCACGGCGCCGGCACCCCCGTGCCGTCGGGTGACATAGTGACAGCGCCGCTGCACGGCGGGGTGGCCATTGGCCACCGCGATCGACAGGCCGGCCCGGGACAGTAACGGCAGATCAATCAGATCGTCACCGACGAACGCCGTCGCCTCGGCAGAGACACCGGCCCTGTGGAGGAGTTCGTCCCAGGCGCTGCGCTTGTCATCCTGCCCGAGGAACAGGTGGTCAATGGCCAGGTCGCTGGCGCGCCGCCGCAGCGGAGCGGAGTCCCGGGCGCTGATGATCGCGGTGGCCACGCCGGCTTCCCGGAGCAGGCGCAGCCCCAGGCCGTCGAGGATGTTGAACGCCTTGAGGGTTTCGCCCTGCTCGCCGTAGTAAATGGTGCCGTCGGTGAGCACGCCATCGACATCCAGCGCCAGCAGCCGGATGCCGGCGGCCCGCTGCCGCAGCTCCTTGTCGGGTTCGGGGGCCAGGCTGTCACGCATGCCGCTCATACCACGCCAGCCCGCAGCAGATCGTGCATGTTCAGCGCGCCCACTACGCGCTCCCGGGCGTCCACCACCAGCAGAGCATTGATCTTGTGCTCCTCCATGGTCCGCAGAGCCTCGGCGGCCAGGCTGCCCTGGGGGATCGTGCGGCCGCCGGGTGTCATGACTTCGCTGACGGCGATGCCGTGCAGGTCCACGCCGCGGTCCAGGCTGCGGCGCAGATCGCCGTCGGTGAAGATGCCGAGCAGGCGCTGCTCCGCGTCCAGCACGGTGGTCATGCCCAGTCCCTTGCGGGACATTTCCACCAGGGCATCGCGCAGCGGCGCATCCGGGCTCACGGCCGGAACGCCGTCGCCGCTGTGCATGATGTCGTCGATGAGCAGCAGCAGTCGCCGCCCGAGCTTGCCGCCGGGATGGGAGCGGGCGAAATCCTCGCGGGTGAATCCGCGCGCTTCCAGCAGCGATACCGCGAGCGCATCGCCCATGGCCAGCGCCGCAGTGGTGCTGGAGGTGGGGGCCAGATTCAGAGGGCATGCCTCCTGGGCGACGCCCACGTGGATGTTCACCGAGGCGGCGCGGGCCAGGGTGGACTCGGGCTTGCCGGTGAGGGTGATCAGCGGCACGCCGAGGCGCTTGATCAGTGGCAGAATGGTGACCAGCTCCTCCGTCTCGCCGGAGTTGGACAGCGCCAGCACGACGTCGCGTGCCGTGATCATGCCCAGGTCACCATGGCTGGCCTCGCCCGGGTGGACGAAGAACGCCGGCGATCCGGTGCTCGCCAGGGTGGCCGCGATCTTGCCGCCGATGTGTCCGGACTTGCCCATGCCCAGCACCACGATCCGGCCCTCGCAGGCCAGCATGTGGTGGCAGGCGCGCACGAAATCCGTGTCCACTCGCGCCAGCAGATCGGTGACCGCCGTCGCCTCGGTCTCGAGGACGGCCCGGCCCAGGGCCTTCAACCGGTCATCGGTGATGCGGCTGGTCGCGGCGGTGTTGCTCTCGCCCATGCTGCAACCTCTCTAAGGGAATCGAGGCATTATGCCTGACAAGCATGGGCTCGGGGCACCGTTGCCTGCCGAGGACGGCGACTCCTCAGGCGAACAGGAACAGGCTGGACTGGTAGAGCAGGAATGCTGCCAGCAGGGCTCCGGCGAGGGAACGTGTCCCTGCGACGGCCCCGCGTGCCAGCAGCACGAGAGGTATGGTCAAGGCAAGCATCACCACGCCGTCGCGCAGCAGCACGGGCCAGGCCACCGTCAGCGGGTGGACCAGCACCGTGACGCCCAGCACGGCCAGCAGGTTGAACAGGTTGGAACCGATCAGGTTGCCGTACAGCAACCCCAGCTCCCGGCGACGGGCGGCGGCGATGGCCGTGGCCAGTTCCGGCAGGCTGGTGCCTACCGCGATCACCGTCAGCCCGATCACTAGCTCACTGATGCCGGCGGCCTGGGCGAGAGTGACGGCGGCCCAGACCAGGCCGCGGGCCG
>SLMR01000002.1 GCA_007133445.1 Aquisalimonas sp.
GCGCGCTGTTCCCCACCGGCAATCTGGTGGACGAACTGGACGTCCCCGGCATGGGCACCCTGCAGGCCACGCTGATCAACGCCGGCATCCCCACCGTGTTCGTCAACGCCGACGCCATCGGCTACACCGGTACCGAGCTGCAGGAGGCGATCAACAGCGACCCGGAGCAGCTCGCCATGTTCGAGATCATCCGCGCCGTTGGTGCGGTGCGCATGGGCCTCATCGACCACGTGGACGAAGCAGCGAACCGCCAGCACACGCCCAAAGTGGCCTTCGTCGCCCCGCCGCAGGACTACCAGGCCTCCAGCGGCAAGCGCGTGACGGCCGGTGACATCGACCTGCTGGTGCGCGCCCTGTCCATGGGCAAGCTCCACCACGCCATGATGGGTACCGCCGCCGTGGCTATCGGCACCGCCGCCGCCATCCCCGGCACCCTGGTCAACCTGGCCGCCGGCGGCGGCGACCGGGACAGCGTCCATTTCGGCCACCCCTCCGGCACCCTGCGCGTGGGCGCCAGGGCGGTGCAGGAAGACGGCGAGTGGACCGTGGCGAAAGTGAGCATGAGCCGCAGTGCGCGGGTGCTCATGGAAGGGTCTGTGCGGGTGCCGGGGGACGTGCTGTCGCAGTCGTGAGATCAGCGCCCCGCTGACGGCCGCGCCACCCGTGGACTATAGTCGGACTATCCATCCATCTGAGGAGGAGGCCGACCCATGAGCGCAGCCGACGGCATCAAGTCCGCCCAGCGGCCAGATCCGGATCCGGAACTGGTGGCCATGGCCGATTACGTGGCCAACACCGCAATCGACAGCGACGAGGCCTACGACACCGCCCGCCACATGCTCATGGACAGCCTGGCCTGCGCCATGCTGGCCCTGCAGTACCCGGCCTGCACCAAACTCCTCGGCCCGGTGGTGCCCGAGGCGCAAATGCCCAACGGCGTGAAAGTGCCCGGCACCGCCTACCAGCTGGATCCGGTGCAGGGCGCGTTCAACATCGGCGCCATGATCCGCTGGCTGGACTTCAACGACACCTGGCTGGCGGCGGAGTGGGGTCACCCCTCGGACAACCTGGGCGGCGTGCTCGCCGTGGCCGACTACCTCAGCCGCCGCAACATCGCCAACGGCCGTGAGCCGCTCAGCATGCGCGACGTGCTCACCGCCGCCATCAAGTGCCACGAGATCCAGGGCGTGATTGCGCTGGAGAACAGCTTCAACCGCGTGGGACTGGACCACGTCATGCTCTGCCGCATCGCCACGGCGGCGGTGGCCACGAAACTGCTGGGCGGCGACAAGGACGACATCATCACCGCGCTCTCCCACGCCTGGATCGACGGCTCCAGCCTGCGCACCTACCGCCACGCACCCAACACCGGCTCGCGCAAGAGCTGGGCGGCAGGGGACGCCTCGGCCCGCGGCGTGCGCCTGGCGCTGATCACCCGCACCGGCGAGATGGGCTACCCGTCGGCACTGTCGGCCAAGGGCTGGGGCTTCAACGATGTGCTGTTCAAGGGCAATCCGCTGAAGTTCAGCCAGGGCTACGGCAGTTACGTCATGGAGAACATCCTGTTCAAGATCTCCTTCCCCGCGGAGTTCCACGCCCAGACTGCCGCCGAGGCGGCCATGACGCTGCATCCCGAGGTGAAGGACCGCATCGACGATATCGACAGGATCGTGATCGAGACCCAGGAAGCGGGCGTGCGCATCATCGACAAGACCGGCCCCCTCGACAACCCGGCCGACCGTGACCACTGCATCCAGTACATGACCGCCGTGCCGCTCATCTTCGGCCGCCTCACCGCCGATGATTACGAGGATGACGTGGCGGCGGACCCGCGCATCGACACCCTGCGCGAGAAGATGGAAGTCACCGAGAACCCGCAGTTCTCGACGGACTACCTGGACCCGGACAAGCGCTCCATCGGCAACGCCGTGCAGGTGTTCTTCAAGGATGGCACCAGCACCGACCGCGTGGCCGTGGAATACCCCATCGGTCACCGCCGCCGGCGCGACGAGGGCATTCCGGTGCTGGTGGAGAAGTTCGAGGCCGCCCTGGCCACCCGCTTCGCCCCACGCCAGGCGGAACGCATCCGCCACGCCTGCGCCGACCAGCGGCGCCTGGAGGACATGCCGGTGAACGCGTTCATGGACCTCTGGGCGCTTTGATGGGGACGTGGTAGGAGCGAAAGCACCAGTCGGGTGTCACCGGTGTCGGGGCTGAAGCCCCTCCCACAGGCGGCGGTGAAGCTCGTGTGGGAGGGGCTTCAGCCCCGATGGTCACAGGGTGCATTTTGATGCACCGAGACAGAACAGACTTACTCCAGCGTCGCGTCCATGGTGATCTCCGCATTCAATAGCTTCGAGATCGGGCACCCGGCCTTGGCGTTGTTCGCGGCGGTGTCGAACGCCGCCTGGTCCGCGCCCGGCACCTTGGCCTTGACGGTGAGATGCACTTTGGTCACGGCGAAGCCGCTGTCCACCTTGTCCAGTGTTACGTCCGCCGTGGTGCGGATGCTGTCGGGCGTGAGGCCGGCTTCCCCGAGCTGTCCGGACAGTGCCATGGAGAAACACCCCGCGTGGGCCGCACCGATCAACTCCTCCGGGTTGCTCCCCTTCTCCTCCTCAAACCGATTGCTGAAGCCGTAGGGCACGTTGGACAGGGCCCCGCTCTCAGTGGAGATCACGCCCTTCCCCTGCTTCAGTTCACCTTTCCATTCCGCGTTCGCACTGCGTTTCATGGTTCGCTCCTCCTTCTCACCTCTTGAAAGCGTAGTTCACTGGTGGACATGAAGGTCCACCATCAGACGTCTTTGATGGCAGGAATAAGGTCTCAGATGAAACATCATCGAGAAGCCTCGGTTTTACAAATCGGTTACATGGAAATATGCAAATAGGGTGATCGCAAAACCACCGAGGGGGGTACCGTTACATGACGGTAGTTGTTTGCGTTACATGACGGTACTTCAGCTCTCCTCCTGATTGCGCTGAGAAAGTCTCTGTGGAAACACATCCGGTCATGGTGCTCTGAAGGCCTACCTCTATTATCCACCCTCTCCTCTCACCATAGGGGCCGCAGTAAGATGACGTCAGAATGACGTCCAAACGGCCGTCGCGCACGCCCCTCAACTTGGCCTTGGGCTCATGCATCCCAGCCCCCACGGTCACCCGCTATCCAGTGCCTCAGCTACCCTGTCAGCCACATCGAGCCGCACACCAGGGTGGCGCAGCATGCGCTCGGGAGCGCCGAAATGGCCGAGTCGATGTTCCAAATCACCGAGCGCCGCCAACAGCGTGGCGAAACGGCCTACAGCCCGGCACGGATCGTGGGCGTAACGGACGAGCATCTGTTCGTACGCCGGCATGCCTTCATCCCATACGCAATCACCCCGCCACCGGGTCGTTCGCGACACGCCTTCCGGGTCGAGGACCATAGGCGCGAGGTCGTAATAGGGTGCGAGCATGATACTGCCCCCAGCCTTCAGCATCGCGACGTTGCGGCCATGATTGTCACTGTTGCCGATCATGGTGTTCACCACGTCCAGCAGCAGATAATCCGCGAGCGATACATCACCCCAGACCACACCGGTGAAGCGCTGAATCACCTCCAGATGGTTCAGTGCTGCGCCGTCGCCAATCATCCCCATTGCCGCGTAGACCGACTCGACACCGTAGTTACAGGTACCGGCACGGTCGAAACGCGGCAACCACAACATGGGGATAGAGCCCCGCTCCTCCAGGACGGCCCCTGGCAATGTATTGAGACCGAGCCCCTCCAGGGCCAGGTGCACGGCTGCTTCTCCGCGCAGGACCGCCATGTCATCGGCCGACTGTCTCCCGCGAGGAAACTTGACCAGCCAGTGCGCATGAACCTGGGCCTCAGGGATCGTGCCCTGTAGCGCATATCTGCCGCTCGCGTCCTCTACAAGCAGTACCTTGGGTGCCTCTCCACCCGCCCCTAGCGCGGCCGCAATGGGTACGCCGGCATGCAGCGCTTCATCAATTACTCGCTCACCAAGCCTGGCTACATCGGCTCGCGTGAATCGCGGCGGCCCGCCCGGCTCCAGGGCCGCAGCGAATGCCTCGGCAGCAAGTTTGATTCGCAGATGCCCCACAGGGGCAGCACTCCCCCGCAGCATGAGCGGCATATCTGCCTTCGGCCCGGGATCACGGCAGTACCCCATCACCGCCAGCATCCGGCGTCGCCCGTACCCCTGAGGAATAATATCCCGAAGCACGGCCGCGACAACGCCATCTTCGTAGGTTGCATCAAAGCGAACGGGCAAATTGACGCCGAGGGCGTATGCGCCACCGAGAACCTGGTCTTCCGGCCAGCCGACGTCATCCAGCGCACGAGCAACGTACTCAGGTCGATAGCTAAGCCGCATCGGGCTCCTGAGTCCTTTCGAGGGATCGGACACCGTCACGACTGCGGCATCATGCCACTCGGCATCCCAGTGCACCTGCACGGTCAGGCGCACTGGCTCAGCACGCATCGCAGGGCCCCCTGTCGAACGGGTCGAACCCCGTCGCAGTTAGGGCCGCATAGACAGCACGCAACCGGTCCGCGTCCGTAAGCGCGTTGTGTGCGCCCCACTGATCGTCGTGGTGATCCGTAACGGCGCGCGCCATGTCGCGCATTCGCCCGGGGAGACCTGCTGTATCGAGCCGTAAAGCCCGCTTGTCGAGATTCGCGGGCCAGTCCGCCTGGCCAAGCCACCGCTTGAACAGGGCCATATCACGCTCCGGATAATCGGTCACAAGACGATGGCCTCCCGACAGTGACTGGAACCACGCTTTCACCCTGGTCCGCGCATCGCCGGATGTCATTGCATAGCTTCCACCCATCAGCGCTGGGAGCACGACGCTGCACACGTACGGGGAGCAGTCTGCACGCGTGTAGGTGTCCGTGAGCTCAATGTAGAGCGTGTCCACTGGCTCATGCCCCGCGACAAGGCCTAAGCTGATCAGGCATGGCATGTCCTCGGATGTAAACTCAGTGTCCAGGAAGACGTACATCCAGCGCTCTCCTCACGTCTCGCCCTTTACCACTGATCGGAATATCGCGTTCAATTCATCGAGCACCTCAGGCCGCCTGTCGACGTCGGGGCGGGTAACGCCGCCGAA
>SLMR01000022.1 GCA_007133445.1 Aquisalimonas sp.
AACCGCGCCCATGATGGAAAGTCTGCACAAAGTGGTCGAGTCGGAGTTCCGACTGGCCGTTCTCGAAACCAGTGAGCCTGATCGCGTTCTGGAAGCGTTCAAACGCCTGACCCTGACCACCGGGCGCGCCGTCTACGGCTGGTCACCCAACGACGGATTGTATCGTCTCGGCACCGAGCGGATCTTTATCCCCCATACCCGGAGCCTGACTGATGCGCTCGGGTACGTCGCTGCCAGCCGTCACTATGGCATTTACCTCCTGCAGGATTTCCAGAACGCCCTGGACAAGCCCGGAGTGCAGCGCGCATGCCAGCGAATTCTCGCCAAGGATGACGACGTCCGGCGCCTGGTGCTGATGCTCGGTGCCGACGTTTCCATTCCGGAAGCGCTCCGCGGGCAGCTCGCGCGGATTCGCCACAACACCCCCCGTCAGGGCACCACTACCGGAGGCTGATCCGGTCGGTGCCCTGTCGCTCGCGGTCGTGCCGCAGGTCCAGCCAGCTACGCGCACGCCTTGGTGTGCCGTGGGTCAGCGCTCGACCGGCTCGCAACGTACCGAGGGCCGTTCCCCACGCTGGTAGTTGGGATGCTGCGCCTTCATGTCCGCCAGCTGCCGGTCGCGTTCTTCGGCGGTAGCATACCAGCGAAACGCCTCCCAGTCCGGTCCGAGCAGGTGCTCGCCGCCCCGCGGATCGCCCTCGGGAAGGGTGAGGCGAATGCCGTAGCGCTTATCGGTGGTGGTTCCCTTCGTGCTCATGATGCCAGGTTCCTGTTGGGTCAGTCGGTCTGTTCCAGAGTCAGCCGGGCACCGTGCAACCGGTCGCCGTCGGCGCCAAGGGGGTAAAGGAGCCGCGGTGCTACCTGCTCGGGCTGCGGCAGGCTGGCTGCGTCCTCGCCCGGGAAACACTGCCGGCGCATGGACGTGTTCACCACGCCCGGATCAACGCTCATGACGCGTACGCCGCTCCGTGGCCCGAGTTCCGCCGCCAGGGTCTCCATCATGCCTTCCTGCGCAAACTTGGACACCCCGTAGGCGCCCCAGAACGCCCGCCCGCGGCGGCCGGCCCGGTCACTGACGAACAGCACGCGGGCGTGTTCGGAGCGTCGCAACAACCCAAGCAGCGCCTGGTTGAGCAGGAACGGGGCGTTGACGTTCACGTGCAGTGATCGCGCCCACAGCTCCGGGTCATACTGATCCATGGGAGAGAGCTCGCCCAGCATCGCCGCATTGTGGATGAGGATATCCAGGCGACCGAATTCCCGGTCCAGCGCCGAGGCCAGCTC
This sequence comes from Aquisalimonas sp., assembly GCA_007133445.1. The sequence goes on from SLMR01000022.1 coordinate 1,285, forward strand.
CAGGTACTCCGCCGGCCCGACGCCTTCGAGGTTCATGGGGTAGAGTGCTGGTTGCGGGTTCCCGGCCTGTTCGATGGCATCGTACACGCCCTCGAGTTTCTTCAGGTCCTTGTCCAGCAACACCACGGTGGCGCCGCGGGCAGCGCAGGTTTCCGCCAGTGCCCGACCCAGGCCATCAGCGGCACCGGTGACCAGTACCACCCGGTCAGTCAGCAGGTCGTCGGCCGGTGTGTAATCCCGCGGAATGATGACCTCGCTCGGTGTGGTTTCCTCGTTCATGCCCCCGCCTTCTTGCTCAGTCGCTGCTGACGGCGCGCGGTGCGCCAGGCGATCCAGAGCCGTCGCAGCGGCGTCAGCTCGGTGTCTTGTTCCAGCAGCGGGAAATTGTCCTGGGCCATCTCCCGGAGCAGGGTCCGGTCCAGCGCGGCGAGGATGATACCACTGCGCAACCGATCCCGCTCGGCGTCGTCCAGGTGGCCGTCGGCCTGATCCAGGAAGGCGAGGATGCGATCGGCCTGGGCGCGGAAAACATCGCGCAAGGCCGGGTTCGCATGCGGCTGCAGCAGCGCCTCACGTTGCAGCCCGGCTTCACGCAGCTCGTCCTCCGGAATGTACACGCGGCCTGCGCGGGCGTCCCTGCGGACGCTGAGCAACCGTCGGCGCAGCACCAGGGCCATGCCCAGGTCATGGGCGAAGCGCGCGCTGGTGGGGCTGTCGGTGCCCGCGACGCGCCGCAGCAGGGTGGTCAGTCCGCCGCCGATCCGGTGACAATAGACGGCAAGTTCGCGGAAGCTGGGGTAGACGTTGTAGCTGAGATCCATGGCGGTGCCCTGGATGATGTCCTCGAAGGCGTCGACCGGCAGGGCAGGGGCTGTCGCCGCCAGTGCCTGACTCGCCGGGTGGCGCGGTTGCCCCTGCGCCAGTCGCTGCAGTTCCTCACGCCACCAGTTGAGCTTGACCTCGCCAACCGCGGCGTCCGAGACCTCGTCCGGGATTTCGGTGATCTCGGCGTGGAGTGTGTGCACGGCCAGCAGCGCGTCCTGCTGTTCGGCGGGTGCGAAGCGCAATGCGTAGTAGAGGGCGGTGCCGGGTGTCGCCACCTTCTGGCGGCAGTAGTCCAGCGGTTCCATGCGAGTCTCCGGGGGCGGCGCGATCGTGCAGCGGGGAGACTAACCCCGTTGCCCGTCCACAAGCCAGCGGCGGAGTTCATTCGGGTGGCCGATCAGGCCGTCGGCACCCCAGTAGGTGGGCGCATCCTCGGCGCAGATGTAACCGAACAGGGCCACGATGGTCGCCGTGCCGGCATGCCGGCCGGCGCTCACGTCCCGGCGGGCATCGCCCACCACCACCGCGCGCTCCGGATCGATGCCCAGCATGTCGCAGGCGAGTGTCACGGGTCGTGGGTCCGGTTTGCGGCGGGGGGCCGAGTCGCCACTGACAATGCAGGCCGCACGCCGTGCCAGGTCGAGATCCTCCAGTAGGGGTTCCGTGAGCCACCCGGGCTTGTTGGTGACTACGCCCCACCGCAGCCCGGCGGCATCGAGTTCGTCGAGCAGTTCGGGAATGCCGTCGAAGGGGCGCGTCAGGCGGCTGATCCGATTGCGGTACAGGGTCAGGAACCGCTGGCGCAGGGGTTCAATGCGCGGGTCATCCGCGGGCAGATCGAATCCCCGCGACACCATGGCCGCGCTGCCATGGGAGACTACCGGTGCGTAGAATCCCGCGGCCCGTTGCGGGCGCTCATGCTCGGCCAGCAGTTCGTTGGTGGCGCCGATGAGATCCGGGGCGGTATCCAGCAGCGTGCCGTCCAGATCGAACAGCACCGTGTCCAGGGCGGGGCGCTTCAGGTGCCGGCTGCGTCCTGCGGTTGTGCCCGGCTGTGATGTGGCCGTGGCCGCGCTGTTGGTGGAGTCCGTGGCGGAATCAAGCATCATGCCTGCCCTTCTTCATGCCGCACGGCATGGGCCATGTAGTTGACGTCGGTGTCCCGGGTGAGCCGGTACTCCCGGGAGACCGGGTTGTAGGTGAGGCCCGTGAGCTCGTCCACGGTGGCACCCTGTTGCCGGCACCACGCTGCCAGCTCCGAGGGCCGGATGAAGGCGGCGTGATCATGGGTGCCCCGGGGCAGAAGGCCGAGAATGTATTCGGCGCCGACGATGGCGTACAGCCACGATTTGGCGTTGCGGTTCAGGGTGGAGAAAAACAGGTGTCCGCCGGGGCGGGTGAGCCGGATGCATGCCGCCACGACTGAGGCCGGGTCGGGTACGTGTTCGAGCATTTCCATGCAGGTGACCGCGTCGAACGCGCCGGGCATCTCGGCGGCCAGCTCTTCCACGGCGATCTCACGGTAGGCGACGTCAACCCCGGTTTCCAGCGCGTGCAGGGAGGCCGTATCCAGGGATTCCCGGCCCAGGTCGATGCCGGTCACCCGGGCTCCCTGTTGCGCCATGGCCTCGCTGAGAATGCCGCCGCCGCAGCCCACATCCAGCACCGCCTGGCCTGACAGCGGCAGGTGGCCCTGGATGTATTCCAGTCGGAGCGGGTTGATGGCGTGCAGGGGGGCGAATTCGCTTTCCGGGTCCCACCAACGGCTGGCCGCATCCGAGAATTTCCGGATCTCTTCCACGTTGGCGTTGGTGCTGTGTTCCATGCTGCCCTTTGACCGAGTCGCGAAGGCGCGTTTGCCTCCGACCTGTATCTGTCAGTCTATCACGCGTTGACCGCCAGTTTATCCCGCCAGGCGTGCAGACGATTGAGAATGCGGTCACGGTCCAGGGTCAGCAGTTCGCGGTTGTGGACCACATGGCGGCCCGCGATCCAGACGTTGGTCACCTGGTGGCGGCCGGTGCTGTAGACGAGCTGTGAGATCGGGTGGTAGATCGGCTGCGATTCCAGTACGCCCAGGTCGACGGCGGTGATGTCCGCGGCCTTCCCGGCGGTCAGTGAGCCGATGCGATCGTCCTGTCCCAGGGCCCGGGCGGCATTGATGGTCGCCATGGCCAGCACGTCTTCGGCGCGCAGGGCGCCGGCATCGCCGGCGACCACCTTGCCGACGAGGGCGGCGGAGCGCATCTCGCCGAACAGGTCCAGGTCGTTGTTGCTGGCCACGCCGTCAGTGCCCAGCGCCACGTTGACGCCGGCGTCCAGCAGCTTCTGAACCGGGCAGCAGCCGCTGGCGAGCTTGAGGTTGGCCTCGGGGCAGTGGAGCACGTGGGAGCCGGTGGCCGCCAGCCGCTGGATTTCGTCATCGGTGAGCTGGGTCATGTGCACGGCCAGGAAACCGGGATTGAGCATCCCGTTGGCGTCCAGCCGTGCCAGGGGGCGCTCGCCGGTGTTGTCGATGCTCATCTGCACTTCGTCGGCGGTCTCGTGGACGTGGATGTGCACCGGGACTTCCAGCTCGTTGGCAAGGGTACTGACCCGTTTGAGGTTCTCCTCGCTGACGGTGTAGGGGGCGTGGGGGGTGAACGCCGTGCTGACCAGCGGGTCGTTGCGCCAGGCGTCGTGCAGCGCGAGCCCCTTCTCGATGTAGTCGTCCGGGCCGTCGGCGTACTGGGTGGGGAAATCGAACAGGATCATCCCCGCGGTGACGCGCATGCCGGCGCGGCTGCAGACGCGGGCGGTCACCTCCGGGTAGAAGTACATGTCGTTGAAGCAGGTGACGCCGCCGGCCATCATCTCGGCGATGGCGGCTTCCACGCCGTCCTGGCAGAACTCCGGACTGACGTGGGTGGCCTCTGCGGGGAAGATGTGGTCCTGCAGCCAGGTCATCAGCGGCAGGTCGTCGGCGATGCCGCGCATGAGGTTCATGGCCGCGTGGGTGTGGGCGTTGATGA
>SLMR01000324.1 GCA_007133445.1 Aquisalimonas sp.
GCGTCACCCCGGCGGCGGCGCGCTTGGTGCAAGAAGGCCGAACCAAGTCGGGCTTCCGCGTCACACGGACTCGAAGAAGCGATAACGCGGCTGACCATCCGGCAGGTGGGCAGCCTCGAACTTGCTTTCGCGATACACCACCGGCCAGGTGCCATGGGTCATGAAGCGGTAGGCCCCCGACTCTTCCATGATCTCCTGCATCCGCCGATACATCTCGGCGCGCCGCTCCTCATCGGTCTCGGTCACAGCCTCCCGGTTGAGTTGATCGAACTCCTCGTTGCTGAAGCGTTCCCAGTTCCACACGCCGACCTGCTCGGTGGTGAACCACTGGGTCGCGTAATAGGGGTCGGGCGCCATGGCGAAGCGGTTGAGCACGATTTGGACGTCCTGCCACTGATCGCCCTCGTCCTCCATGCCGATGGTCCAGAACTCACCCGCCTCACGCACGTTGATGCTCACATCGATGCCGATGCGCCCGAGCTGGGCCTGCAGGACCTCGGCCATGGCCCGCCACTCGGGGTCGTTGAGCGTATCCACGCGCAGCTGGAGGTCGCTCACGCCGGCTTCCTCGAGGTACTCGCGGGCCCGGTCGACATCCCCCTCGGGCGGAATCAACGACTGCTCACGGTGGCCCAGCAGCCCCGGCGCGATCAGGCCGGTCGCCGGCTCGGCCTCGCCATGGAAGGCGAGCGCAAGGATCTGGTTGATGTCGATGGCCCACTGCACGGCACGGCGGACATTGATGTCCTGCAGGGCAGGATTGTCCGTGTTCATGCCGATCCAGTAATAGAAGCTGGACGGGAACTCCTCGACTGCGGTGTCCGCCGGTGGCGTCTGGCGATAGGCCCCGAGTGTGGAGAGGCTGATCAGGGTGTAGTCGATGTCACCTGCCTCGTAGGCAGTCTCGGCACTGCTGCGGTCGCCCATGGGGATGATGCGGATCTCGTCCAGGCTGGCCGGGTCCGGGCCCGTGTAGTCCGGGTTGGGAACCAGGCGCGCGCGCTCGTCGGGCCGCCACTCTTCGAGGATGTAGGGGCCGGAGAAGGCCGGCGGCTCCATGCCGAAGCTGCTGCCGTCACCCGTCTTTTCCATGACGGCATCACGGGAGACGATGTGGCCCACACCCCAGGGCAGCGCGACGTTCCAGATCGGCGCGAACGGGCGTTCGAGCACAATGACCCCGGTGTAGTCGTCCTCGACCTCGACGTGGTCGAGCGCATCGAGGTCACCCTTGACCGGGGAATCGTGATCGAGGACCCGCTCGAGCGAGAACTTGACATCCTCGGCCGTCATCTCGCCGTAGCCGTTGGTGAACATGATGCCTTCGCGGAGCCGGAAGCGGATGTGGGTATCGTCAACCTGCTCGATCGATTCGGCTGCCTCGAGCTCCCACTCCCATTCGGCCTGGCTCGGCTTGAAGCGGATGAGCTTGGAGTAGAGGCAGCTCATCGCGTCGATATTCCACGTGTTCTGGTAGAACGCGGGATCCAGGGTGTCGAGGTCGGCCCGCGCGCGCACACGCACCGTGCTGTTGTTCGACGCCCAGATGGCGTGGCTGATCGGCATGGTGGCGGCGAAAGCGCCAAGCCCGGCGGTTCCGATCATGAATCGACGGCGCGAGCGCGAAATCGGCGCTTCGGCGGTAATGCCTGGATATCTCTTGGTCATGTCCAGCCCCCTTCTGGCTGATGGAAAGAAAACGCAGCGACGCCATCATGCGCGGACGGCGTCAGCCGCGGTCTTGCGAACGGGCCAGGGCCCAACCCGGGCCCTCGGCCGCCTCCTGTGCGCGCCCCGTCACATGCAGCGCCCCGCGGAGCGCTCGGCCCACATCAGACGGCGCGTCGCGGAATGCGGCGCGTCCACTGCTTGTCGCTGATCTCGTCGGCGCCCTCGTGGGCGACCTGACGCGCCTCGATATGGAAATGGCTGCTGTCGCAGGTCACCTGCATCCACGAGTCGACGCTCACCGACCAGTCCCCTCGCCCGGCACGATAGCGCCAGTTGATATCGACCTGCGCGGTCTCGGGATCCCATGGATGGACCCGATATTCCTCGATCGAGCCCTGATCGACCCAGAGGCCGTGATCGTCGAACCGTGCGCCGCCGAAATCGTTCTCCACTCGGACGCACATGCGGCCCGAGGCGACATCCTCCTCGATCGTACGCCGATTCCCCCCCGCGCGCAGCTGGGTCGTGTCCGCCGGCGGCGCGCTCTCGGCCGCCTCGAACGGCCAGTCGATCGCCTCGGCGACGCACTCGGGCAGCTCCAGGATTTGCTCGCCCGGCTCAAGGGTGAGCGTGGTGAGCTCGGGGCTCGGCCAGATCAGCGGGAAGGCCGCGGTGGTGATCGCGATCCGCAGCTGGTGGCCGGCCAGGAAGTGATAGCCGTTGGCGTCCAGCTCCACCGTGACCGGATAGGGGGTGCCGGGCTCCATCGGCTCGACACGGGCGTCATCGTTGCGCAGGGCCAGGTTGAGCACGCCGTAGGCGACCCGGCTGACACGGCCGTCCGGATGGACATCGTTCAGGCGCACCATAATCTGGCCCTGCGGGCGGTCGGCGCCGATCCGCAGATGGAGCCGGGCTCGCCCGAGCATGTTCAGCCCTTCCGTCAGGGGCGCGCTGTCGAAACAGAGGGCGTGGGCGTCCTCGCGCCGTTGGTCCGTGGCGAAGTCGGGCCCGTACCAAAGCGGGATGAACTCGCCCTGGTGCACCCCCGTAGTCAGGGGTGAGCAGATCGAGCGGGCGTTTTCGAGGTGCCGGCTCTCCCGCGACAGCCCGTCGTGGCCCAGGTACCAGTGCTGGATCGCGTTGCCATCCCGCGAGCCGCCGGCGGTCTCCGTCCACCAGCCCGGCCGGTGTTCGTGCCACGGCGCCGGGGGCACGCTCTCCTGGATGTAGTAGTGCCCGAGCGGTCCCGCCTCCATGCCGGTCGCCTCGCCCTTGAGCCAGGTATCCCACCAGCGCACTGCCTCCTGGAGAAAGCCGATGCGCGGCTCGGGGATGGCGAAGTGGGGGTACTTGTGCATCCACGGGCCGATGAGTGCCCGTCGCGGCGCCTTCAGATGATCCATCATGCGCGGGATGGTGTTCATGTACGGATCGGCCCAGCCGCCCACGCAGAACACCGCCGCCTGAATCGCGCCATAGTCCTCGTTCACCGAGGCGTGACGCCAGTAGTCATCCCGCGTCTGGCGCGACAGCCAGTTCTCCGCGAGCAGCGGCATGTTCTCCAGGCGATGGCGCCACATCTCGCGCCAGCGCTCGCCAACCAGAGCCGGATCGGGCACGGCGGCGGAGAAGTGCAGCATCGTGCCGGCCCAGCTCAGGTTCTCCAGCAGCAGCGTACCGCTCTTGTAGTGGATGTCGTCGCCGAAGCGATCGTCAGAGGAGCAGATGGTGATGATGGCCTTGAGCGCCGGAGGCCGATGGGCGGCGACCTGCAGTGCATTGAAGCCGCCCCAGGAGATGCCCATCATGCCGACTTCACCGTTGCACCAGGGCTGCGCCACCAGCCAGTCGATCACCTCCAGGGCGTCAGCCTGCTCCTGCGCCAGGTACTCGTCGGCCATCAGGCCGTCGGACTCGCCGTTGCCACGGATATCCACGCGCACCCCGGCATAGCCATGGCCGGCGAAGTAGGGATGCGTCAGGGCATCGCGATCGGCAGTGCCGTCGCGTTTGCGGTAGGGCAGGTATTCCAGAATGGCGGGGACGGGCGCAGATTCGGCATCCTCGGGCAGCCAGATCCGAGCGGCGAGATGCGTGCCGTCGCTCAGCGGTATGAAGGTGTTCTCGATCTCTCGAACCGCGCGCGGAAACTGTTGGCGGATGGTCATGGGCTGTCGCTTTGTCAGGTCGCTCGGGTCAACATCGAACCTCCTTGTGCGGCAACGCAGTGTACTTCACACGCTCGCGGCCGATTCGTCAAGGCGGCGGCCGCGCCCGGGTGCGGTCACGGGCCCGCCCCTTTGCCTTCGGGCTATACCAGGCGCCGGGGAATGTCACGCTCCCATTCGCTCTCGTGGCACAGCTCCGCATTCTCGAATGCACGCAGTGAGGCACGCAGACGGAAGACCGTCCGGCCCGCTTCCAGTCGCGTGTAGGTGCGGGTTTCCACGTTCCAGTCGCCACGGGCGAAGCGCATCCGGCCGCTCGTTTCCCCGACCACGCTCAGCGGGTCGTCGCCGCTGGCGCGATAGGACTCACGGCCTTCCCTTGTGATGGTCAGGCCGCTCGCCGCATGCTCGATTGTCGCGTGACTGCTGTCGATGTCGAGTGCGTGATCAGCGGAATCGAGTTCGTGGTGCACATGCCAGCCGCCCGCCGGCCGCTCGATCACCGTATGCTCCGGCACAGGCCCGCCCAGGGGCGGACCGAAGGGCAGCGCTTCGGACATGGGCTCACCCGTGGCATCACGCACCGGCAGCTCCATGCGGCTAGCCTCGGGCCAGATCGTCAGGGTCACGGTCTCCGGTGGCGGCCAGGCGAGCGGCCAGTAGGTCGTCGACAGCGCCAGGCGAAGCCTGTGGCCTGCCGCGAAGCGCTGACCGACGTGCTTGAAGGGTACGCGCACCCGGTAGCGCCGACCGGGCTCAAGTGGGCGTGGATGGGCGTGGTCCTCCCGGTGGGTCAGATTCAACAGGCCGTAAGTCACGCGGGTAACCGCCCCATCGGGGGCGACATCGTTCAAGCGTGCAGCGATCATGGCGACCGGGCGGTCACTCGCGAGCTCGACCTCGATCGCCGCCTGTCCCAGTATCTCCAGGGTCTGCTCGAGCGGCTCGCTGTCGAACACCAGGCTTCCCGCATCATCGGGACGCTGGTCGGCCGGCTGATCGCCGGGCTGGGCGTAGGAGCACCATTTGCCGGCCCGCAGGCCGACGCCGAGGGGCGAGCGAATGCTCAGGCCCCGAGCAGCGCCGCGGCTGGGTACGCGAGCCAGGCGGCCGTCGGCATCGGGATACAGAGCCAGCGCCTCGATCCGGGGCGAAGGCCAGCGATCTTCGCCGACCCAGCGGCCGGGGCGCGTACGGTACGCCGTATGGGGCGGGGCGCTGTTCTGCATCCAGGCACGCAGCATGGGCTCGGCC
>SLMR01000281.1 GCA_007133445.1 Aquisalimonas sp.
GAATGATCGGATCAGTCTCCGGGGAAATGCTGACAGTGTTTCCCTGGCGGCGGCAGCAGCAGCCCAAACGAGGGCGGAGAAGAACATGATGTACACACGTATCCTGGGCATGGCCCTGGCCATGGTGGTCCTGCTCGCCGGTTGCGCGACCCAGGTGGAGCGCGTCGGCCCGGAAGGCAGCCAGGACCTCACCGGCCGCTGGAATGACCGCGACTCCCGTCTTGTATCCGAGGAAATGGTGAGTGACCTGCTCACCCGGGGCTGGCTGGACCGGCACAACGCGCGAAGCGACAGCGAACCGGCCGTGATCGTCGGTGAAATCCGCAACCTCAGCGATGAGCACATCAACACCAACACGTTCATCCGCGACATCGAGCGGGAGCTGATCAACTCCGGCCGCGTGACCTTCGTGGCGGACGGGGGTGAACGCCAGGCGATCCGCGATGAACGCGCCGACCAGGAAGAGCACGCCCGCCCGGATACCCGCAGCCCGGCGGGGCAGGAGCTCGGGGCGGATTACATGCTCACCGGCACCATCAATACCATCAAGGACGTGGAGGGTCGCACGGAAGTGGCCTACTATCAGGTCAACCTGGCGCTCACCAGCCTGTCGGACAACACCCGCGTCTGGGTCGGACAGAAGGAGATCCGCAAGGTCATCCGACGCGGGCTGTTCCGTTCCTGACGTCCACGGCCATGGGTCTCTCCGTCGCTGTCCCGGGGGCGCTTCGCATCGCACTCCTGCTGGCGATGGTGGCCCTGGCAGGCTGCGCCACCACGCAACCCTACGACCGGATCGATGACCGCCTCCGTGCCGGCGATACCGCCGGCGCCCTGGAGGCGGCGGACGCCCTGGATACCGCGCGCAACCGCGCGCTGTTCCACATGAACCGCGGCATGCTGCTGCGCCTGGACGGCCAGCTCGAAGCCAGCGTTGACGCCTTCGAGGAAGCGAAGGGAATCCTTGGGGCGCTGGAACCCATCAGTATCAGCGAGAGCGTGGCCGAGTGGACGCTGGCAGAGACCACGGGCGCCTACCAGGCCAGCATCCACGAGCGGTTGCTGCTGCACAGCCTGCAGATGCTCAATTTCCTCGAGCTGGGTCGGCCGGAGGATGCCCGCGTTGAAGCCCTGCAGGTGGATCTGGGCCTGCGGCGCGTCGACCCCCGGGAAGGGGCGGCGCCCCACGGTGGTGACGCGTTCGCCCGCTATCTCAGCGGCATTGTGTTCGAGGCCACCGGCGACCGCAGTGACGCGCTGATCGCGTACCGGCGGGCCGCGCAGCGGTACCAGGCACTGGGCGAGACGGTGCCCCGGGACCTGGAGCTGAGCCTGGTGCGCATGCTCGATGCCCTGGATCAGCACGACGAACGGGATCGCTGGATGGAGCGCTTCGGCATGGAGTCCTGGCGGGAGCGGCCGGCGGGGTACGGGCAGCTGCTTGTGGTGGTGCAGAGCGGCCAGGGACCGCACCTGCGCGAGCGCACCGTGGCCACCCAGGATCCCCGCTCGGGGCAGCTCTACCGGGTGTCACTGCCAGCGGTGCAACGGCGCGGCGACCCGGTCCGCAGTCTTGCCCTGGAGACAGGCCAGGGCCGTAACGAAGGGGAACGCGTGGAATACGTCGCCGCGTCCCTGGATCGTTGGCTCGAGGCCCGGATGCCCCTGTTGACCACCCGCGCAATCAGCCGCAACGTGGTCCGCCATCAGGTCGCTGGCGAGGCGCGGGATCAGAACCCGGCACTGGGGGCGCTGGTGAACATCCTCGGGTTCCTGTTCGAGCAGGCGGACACCCGCGTGTGGCGGACGCTCCCGGAGAGCCTCTGGCTGGTGCGGGTGGATCTGCCGCCGGGCGAGTACGCGCCCGAGGTTCTCCTTTCGGTGGCGGGAGGTCAGCGCCGTGTGTCGCTCACGGAACCGGTGATCATTCGCGATGGCGGCCTCACCGTCCGAAGTCTGTATCAGCCGTGAGTCACTGTGCCATCAGCGCCTCTTCCAGGCGGGTGCGGAAATCCAGCAGATGCCGGGTGTTGGTGGCGAAATCACCGCGGCCAATGCGGGAGCTGGCACGGAAGTAGACAGTGCTGAGGTCCGGATCAGCGTCGCGCACCTGGATGTAGATATCACCCTCGAAGCGGAGCAGGGGAGTCTCGGCGATGGCCTGAATGATCAGGCTGTCCGGGTCGCTGTGAATGACGTTCCATCCCAGGTCCTGCACGGCCGCCCGGGCGGCTTCCCAGGTTTCCCGCGGGGAGGCGGCGTACAGGCGGTTGCGGAGTTCCGGGCGAATCGCGTGCTCGTGGGTCTCCACGGTGTTGGTGGTGAGGTAGGTTCCCAGGCGCACGAGTGGTCCCGGTGCGTCCAGCATGGGCGGCCAGTTCTTGACGATGGTGCCCGCCACCACCAGCAGCCCCAGCAGGACCAGCAGCAGGGTGGTCTTCAGCAGTGTGTTCAGTGCATCCATGCGCCCCCTCCGTGTCGTTGGCTTACCAGGAAATGGCCATGCGATCCTGGTAGAAACCCCCATTGGGGCCGTTTTCGTCCAGGGTGGCCAGCCACGTGATGCCCCGGACGGCCTCCGCCGGTGGTCGTGGCGCGTGCTCGCCACCCATGCGCGTGCGCACCCAGCCCGGGCTCACCGAGTTGACCAGAATGTTCTCGCCGCGCACTTCGGCGGCCAGGATGCGCGTGAGCGCGTTCAGGGCGGTCTTCGACATGCGGTAGGCGGCGAACGAGCCGCGCATGTCCGAGAGCTGTGCGAGGCCGGAGGAGACGTTGACGATACGGCCATGGCCGTTGCGGCGCATCATCGGCACGGCAAGCTGGGCGAGCCGTAGCGGCCCGTAGAGGTGGGTCTCCATGCTGGCACGAATTTGCTCGAGCTCGGCGTCGAAGACACTGGCCTGCTGTGGCTCCGCCGGATCCCCCTCGGGCATGATGCCGGCGTTGTTGATGAGCACGTCCAGGCGGCCGTAACGGTCCTCCAGGAAGCGGAAGACTTGAAGGCGGCTCTCCTCGCGCGCCACGTCCAGCGGGTGGTAGCGGACGTCCAGGCCTTCGGTTGCGAGCTTGTCAGCCGCTGCCTTGCCCTTGATGCCATCACGACTAGTGACGATCACGCGGTGCCCCTGGCCGGCAAGCTGGCGCGCGGTCTCGAAGCCGATCCCGCGATTGGCACCGGTGACAAGGGCAAGGAGGCGGGTCTCACTCATGATTAACCCCCGGGCAGGGCGCGATCACGGAGATAGTATTCATCACGCACGCCGAGGTTGTCGTCAAGCTCGAACACCAACGGCTGCCCCGTGGGCACTTCCACGCCGGTAATCTCCTCGTCGCTGATGCCCTGGAGGTGCTTGATCAGGGCCCGGAGACTGTTGCCGTGGGCAGCGATCAGGACCGTATCCTGCTGCCGCAGGGTTGGCGCGATCTCGGTGTCCCAGTAGGGCAGCACCCGCTGCAGGGTGGTTTCCAGGGACTCGGTGGCCGGCAGTTGCTCAGGCGCCAGGCCGGCATACCGTGGGTCGAACCGGGGGTGGCGTTCGTCGTCCAGGGCCAGCTCCGGCGGCGGCGTGGCGTAGCTCCGGCGCCAGATGTGGACCTGCTCGTCGCCGTACTTCTCCGCCGTTTCCGCCTTGTTGAGGCCGGTGAGCGCGCCGTAGTGGCGCTCGTTCAGGCGCCAGTCCTTGATCACGGGGATCCACATGGCGTCCAGCTCGTCCAGGGCAATCCAGAGGGTGCGAATGGCGCGCTTGAGCACCGAGGTATAGGCCATGTCGAAGCGGTAACCGTGCGCACGCAGAAGCTCGCCTGCAGCGCGGGCCTCCTCGCGACCCTTGTCGGTCAGGTCCACGTCGTACCAGCCGGTGAACCGGTTTTCCAGGTTCCAGATGCTCTGCCCGTGTCGGAGCATGACCAGACGTTTCATCACGTTCTCCCTGTAATACTCAAGATAATCCGGAAAGAAGGCGGGGATTCTAACAGCTCACCCGCCGGGACGATTCAGTCGGCCGCGCGACCCCGGGCGGCAAAGGTGCCAGTGAACCGGGAGCAGACGGTGTCGTCCACGACCAGATCCATTGCGAGCTCCACGCGTGCCGCTCCGTTGGCCCGCCGTGCTTCGTGGAGCCGCGCAAGCTGGTCGCCGTCCAGGGTGGCCGTGGCGCGCATGTCGCCCGGGGCGGGCCGGAAATACCGGATGTCCGCCTGGGCCAGGACCAGATCCGCCTCCCAGTCGTGGTGATCCACCCAGGCCCGGAGCAGGCCCCAGCCGGTGAGGCTGGCCAGCGCGTGCTGACTGCCCGCGAACATGGTGCCGGCGTGATTGTGGTTGGCGTTCAGTGGCGCCTGCAGGGTCAGACGGTCCTCCGCCAGCTCGGTGACGGCCAGGCCCATGGCCGCGCTCACGGGAATCTGGCGATGCAGCAGTTGTTCCAGCTCGGTCGTCGTGATCATGGCACCTCATCCTGATGGTTCCGGAGGCCTCCCCGGCGCACTCACATACGTTACCATGGCGCCTTTGGCGGCTGTTCAGGGGGTGCCGTGGCGGCGGAAATTGAACGCAAGTTTCTGGTCACGGACGAGCGTTGGCGCGAGCAGGTGGAGCGCTCCGAAGTCATGCGGCAGGGCTATTTCGGCGGAACCGAGAAGGCCTCGCTGCGGGTGCGGCTGAGTGGCGACCGCGCCTGGCTGAACATCAAGAGCGCCACCCTCGGCATTTCCCGGATGGAGTACGAGTACGCGATCCCGGCGGAGGATGCACGGGAGATGCTGGACCAGCTGTGCCGCACGCCGCTGATCGAGAAGACCCGTCACTACGTGCGCCACGGGGATCATCTCTGGGAGATCGATGAGTTCTACGGCGACAACGCGGGCCTGGTGGTGGCGGAGCTGGAGCTCGAGAGTGTCGATGAGCACTACGAGCAGCCGCCGTGGCTGGGCGAGGAGGTCTCCGACGATCCCCGCTATTACAACGTCAACCTGGCACGCCACCCCTACCGCCGCTGGTAGCAGGCGCCGCCTCGACCGGTCCCGCTGGGGTCCCCGATGAATCCCGTTCCAACGATCGTCTCGCACCGCCCCGCAACCCGTTGTCAC
>SLMR01000282.1 GCA_007133445.1 Aquisalimonas sp.
GCCCTGCGGGGCGGGTCAGGCGTTCTGGATGGCCGGGCCCCCGTACGCGTGCTCGCCGATTTCCCCGTTTTCGATGCCGACGAGGCGACAGCGGATCTGGCCGTCAATCTCTCCGCGCGCTCATCCATGGATGGCGTCGCCGTGGTCATGCCCGATCCGCTGGGGAAGGAGGCGTCCGGCGTGCGCCCGCTGGAAGTACGCACCCGCGTTGGCGGCGAGGGCCTGGAGCCCCTGGATCTGCGCTATGGCGATGATCTCCGTGCGCTGCTGGATCTCGCTCCGGAGACCGGCCTGCGCCGCGCGGGCGTCCGCCTCGGTGGCGACCCGGCGCGGCTCCCCGGCACGGGCAGCATTCGCCTGGACGGCAGCCTGGATCGCCTCGATCTCATGGCCTGGCGGCGGTGGCTCGCCGAGCATGCGCCGGATGCCGACGGGGGCGCGGGCGAGGCCACGGTGGACGGGTTCGATCTGGTGGTGGGCGAGCTGCTGCTCGGTGACCTCGCCTTCAGGGAACAGCGGGTTGGCGGCCAGCGGGACGTGACCGGCTGGTCCCTCGATCTGGACGGCGATGGCATCGGCGGCAACCTGTTCTGGCCGGCGGAGTCCCGCCTGGCTGTGGAAGGCGACCTGGACCATCTGCGGTTGCCTCTGCCGGAGGCCGCCCTGGATGAGGATGCAGATCTCGACGTCCCCGCGGATGTCCTGGCCGATGTGGATCCCTCGGCGCTTCCAGGTCTGCGCCTGCGTATTGAACACCTGGAGCTGGACGAACGCCCGCTGGGTCGTCTGCAGGTTCTGGGTGAGGCCCTGGAAGGTGGCTACGCCGTGGACAATATCCTGCTACGGGGCGATCACCACAGCCTCACGGGGCGCGTCGCCTGGATGCGCCATCCTGAAGAGCGCACCGAGCTGGAACTGGACGTGCGCAGCGACGACATGGGTGCCCTGTTCGCCGGCCTCGGGTACCGGGGCGTCATCCGGGATGGGCACGGCCGTGGCAGTGTCAGCCTCAGCGCGCGGTCCGCCCCGTTCCCACTGGATATGGAAACCCTGGAGGGCGAGATCTCCATGGCGCTGCGCGAGGGCAGCCTGACGCAGGTCGAACCAGGTGCCGGGCGGGTGTTCGGTCTCCTGAGCGTGGCCAACCTGCCGCGCCGGCTGACGCTGAACTTCGCGGATGTCTATGAAGAAGGCTTCGCTTTCGACCGCATCGATGCCGATTTCGCCATCCGCGATGGTATCGCCGACACCCGCCATTTCACCCTGGTCGGTCCGGCTGCGCGCATGGATGTCTCCGGTGACGTGGATCTGGTTCGGCGTGAATATGATCAGCGCATTACGGTAGTCCCCCGGGCGTCGTCCACGCTGCCGCTGATCGGCGGGGTCTTCGGCGGGCCGCCCGGCGCCGCGGCCATGTTCCTCGCGCAGCAGATCTTCAGTGACCAGCTCGACCGTGTGGCGCGGATGCAGTACCGGCTCACCGGTCCGTGGGCCGACCCGGTGTTCGAGCCCCTCGGTCAGGAAGACGGCGATCTGGTGGATCCAGTGCCCACGGAATGACCGTGTTGTGGGCGCGGTCTCCCGCCCGGCGTACAATGGCATGACAGATGCTGGAGGGTGGAGGG
The DNA here is from genome assembly GCA_007133445.1 of Aquisalimonas sp. Next base: position 1,626 of record SLMR01000282.1, read on the forward strand.
TCACGGCATGACGGCATCCAGCCAGGAGACAGTGCGGGTCGCGGCGGTGCAGATGGCCTCCGGGCCCCGCGTGGACGCCAATCTGCATGAGGCGGGGCGTCTGGTGGGCATGGCGGCCAACGCCGGCGCCCGGCTGGTGGTGCTGCCCGAGAACGTGGCCATCATGGGGCTGACCGAGACCGACAAGCTGGCCCATGCGGAACCGGACAGTGGCGGTCCCATCCAGCAACGACTGGCCGGGTTTGCTGCTCGCCACGGTGTCTGGCTGGTCGCCGGCACCATCCCCATGCATGGTAGTGACGCCCGGCGTGCCCGCGCTGCGTGTCTCGTGTTCGACGATCAGGGGCAACGGGTGGCGCGCTACGACAAGCTGCATCTGTTCGATGTGCAGGTGGAGGGTGAGTCCGCCTATTGCGAGTCGGATACCCTGGAGCCCGGCGATCAGGTGGTGACGGTGGCTACACCGTTCGGCTGCATGGGCGTGTCCGTCTGTTACGATCTGCGCTTCCCGGAGCTGTTCCGGGTGATGGTGGACCGCGGCGCCGAGTTCTTCGTGGTCCCGTCGGCGTTCACCGCGCGGACCGGGGCGGTGCACTGGCGGCCGCTGCTGCAGGCGCGGGCCATCGAGAACCTGGGCTACATCATTGCCGCCGGCCAGGGTGGGTATCACATGAACGGCCGCGAAACCCACGGCGATTCATTGATCATGGATCCGTGGGGCAGGGTGCAGGACAGCCTGGCGCGCGGGTCCGGAGTCGTCATCGGCGAACTGGATCGAGGGCGCATTGCCGAAGTGCGCCGGCGCTTTCCGTCCCTGAACCATCGGCGCCTGTCGGTGTCCAGTGCCGTGCAGCCGCTGGCCGGAGAGTGCGCGCCGGCCCGCCAGGCCTGACGCGGTCCCGTGAATTCACAACCGAAGAAGGGTGCCTCCATGGAACAGAGCCTGTCCATTGCCACCGAACGCCTTCTGGCCCCGTCGGGGCTCGGCGAATCGGCGCTGGCCGATGTCTTCGGACGGCTCATGGGGCCCGGCATCGACGCCGCCGATCTCTATTTCCAGGCAAGCCGCCACGAGACTTGGGTACTCGAGGACGGCCTGATCAAGCAGGGCGGACACGCCATCGACCAGGGCGTGGGTGTGCGCGCCATCAGCGGTGAGAAGACCGGCTTCGCGTATTCCGACGAGATTGTCATGCCGGCGCTGCTGCAGGCCTCCGGCGCTGCCCGTGCCATTGCGCGCTCCGGCGGGGGCGGGCGCATCCAGGCGTGGCAGCGCGGCCGCGGACTCGATCTGTACGGCCCGGAGAACCCCCTGGAGAGCGTGACCGACGCCGACAAGGTGGATCTGTTGCGGCGCGTGGATGCCGAGGCCCGGCGCCAGGATCCGCGTGTGGAGCAGGTCATGGTCAGCCTCTCCGGCCTGCACGACGTGGTGCTGGTGGCCGATCACGAGGGGCGGCTCAATGCCGATGTGCGGCCGCTGGTCCGGCTGAACGTGTCGGTGCTGGTGGAGCAGAACGGGCGCCGGGAGAACGGATCGTCGGGCGGCGGCGGCCGCCATGGTTACGGCGTTTTCCTGGAGCAGGATCGTGCCCTGGGGTACGCCCGGGAGGCGGTCCGCCAGGCGTTGCTGAATCTGGATGCGGTGGAGGCGCCCGCGGGGACCATGCCGGTGGTTCTCGGGCCGGGCTGGCCCGGGGTGCTGCTGCACGAGGCGGTCGGCCACGGGCTGGAAGGGGATTTCAACCGCAAGGGCACGTCGGCGTTTGCCGGCCGCCTGGGCGAGCGGGTGGCGTCGGAGCTATGCACCGTGGTGGATGACGGCACGCTGCCGGCCCGCCGCGGCTCTCTGAACGTGGATGACGAGGGCGTGCCCTCGGAGAGCACGGTGCTGATCGAGAACGGCCGCCTGGCGGGCTACATGCAGGACCGCATGAACGCCCGGCTCATGGGCATGCAGCCCACCGGCAACGGCCGGCGGGAATCCTATGCCCACCTGCCCATGCCGCGGATGACGAATACTTACATGCTCGCCGGGCCGCACGACCCTGAGGAGATCATCCGCTCGGTGGATCACGGGATCTATGCGGTGAACTTCGGCGGCGGGCAGGTGGACATTACCTCGGGGCGGTTCGTGTTCTCCGCGAACGAGGCGTACCTGGTCGAGAAGGGCCGTGTGACGCGCCCGGTGAAGGGGGCGACCCTGATCGGCAACGGGCCCGAGGTGCTCAAGCACGTGAGCATGGTCGGCAACGATCTGAAGCTCGACACCGGGATCGGGGTGTGCGGCAAGGAAGGGCAGAGCGTGCCGGTCGGGGTCGGGCAGCCGACGTTGAAGGTGGACGCGTTAACCGTGGGTGGAACGGAAGCTTGAATACATCGTCGGAGTGAGAATATGACCACACCTACCGTCACTGCCAGCGCTGCGCTGCCCGCCAGGGATGAGCTGGCGACCATCGTCCAGCAGGCGCTGGATGAGGCGAAGCGGCAGGGGGCGACCGCCGCCGAGGCGTCAGTGAGCGTGGGGACGGGCCTGTCGGTGAACGTGCGCCGTGGTGAGGTGGAGACTCTGGAGCATGAGCGTGACCGGTCGCTGTCGCTGGCGGTCTATTTCGGCCAGCGGCAGGGGACGGCGGCGTCGGCGGATTTCTCGGCGCAGTCGATCCGGGAGACGGTGACCGCTGCCTGCAGCATCGCCCGCTATACGTCGGAGGATCCGGCGCAGGGGCTGGCGGACCCCGAGCTGATGGCCACCGAGTTCCCGGACCTGGACCTGGACCACCCCTGGGAGGTGGATCCGGACGCGGCCATTGACCTGGCGCTGGCCTGCGAGGCGACGGCGCTGGCGGTGGATCCGCGGATCTCCAATTCCGAGGGTGCGGGCGTCAGTACGGGCCGCTCGGTGCGCGTCTATGGCAACAGCCACGGTTTCCTGGCTGGCGAGGAGGCGACGCGCCACGGCCTGAACTGCGTGGTGGTAGCCGGCGAGGGCGCCGGCATGCAGCGGGATTTCTGGTATACGGTCGCCCGCCACCCCGGTGACCTGGAGTCCGCGGAGGCGGTGGGGCGCCGGGCGGCGGAGCGGGCGCTGCGCCGTCTGGGCGGGCGTCAGATCGCCGAGCAACGCGATCGCGGGATTCGGCGGGGGGCGGACGACCAGGGTTGCATCGAGGCCGTCGGCCGCTGGGCTGCGCGCCAGGGTTCGCGCGACCTCGACGAGCAGGGCTGATGTCCGAGGCAGCGACCGCTCTTCGACCGCTCGGAACCGCGTCCGCTCAGCCAGGTCGTCCAGAAGGTCGCTAGCGACGGTAACCACCGCAACGCGCTGGCCTTGCGGTGCGGCATCCACGACTACCGGCACCAGCCGACGACCGCGGACGACCGACGCTCAGTTCTGGCCAGGAGGACAGGCACCCGTGGAGCCGTAGAAGGTGTTTCGACCGGCGGTGCACGCGA
>SLMR01000245.1 GCA_007133445.1 Aquisalimonas sp.
ATGTAGTGATTCATTGTGCCCTCCCGGCTGTATTCATGCGCTCTACCAACTACCAGGCACGCGACGGCCCCGTGCCTGTGTCCAGGTCCGGGGCCGTCCTTCCAGGCGTGATCGCCGCGTGTGCCTTTACATGCACTCCTCGACTTCTTCCAGAGATGGAAGGTTGTCCGTGGAGCGGCTCATGTTGTAGGGAACGGAGAGATCCCGCCAGACGCCGTATTCCTTCAGGTACGTCAACATGGAGTGCAGTACCCGGGCGTACTGCTCGTCCTCACAGGCGCCCTCGATGTAGACTTCGTTGGCGATCTCCTGCACCCGGTCGATCTCGTCGGACGACAGCTGAAAGATCTCGATGCCCGCGTCCTTGAAGTTCTGTGTGCCCCTGGTTGCGCTCTCCTCGAAATGGGAGATGGACCAGGCGAGGTTGGACTCGGCGGCGACCTTCAGCTGCTCCTGGGTCTGCTCGGAGAGCTCGTTCCAGGCGTCCTTGTTGATCATGACGCCCAGAACAGTCGCGGACTGGTGCCAGCCCGGCACCGTCCAGTAATCCGAAACTTCGGCGAGCCCCACCTCGTAATCGACACCCGGGGACGAGAACTCCGCAGCGTCCACCACACCGCGCTCGATGGCCTGGTAGACCTCGTCACCTGCCAGCGTGACCTGGGAGCCGCCCAGGCGCTCCAGGATGCGTCCCTGATCACGGCCGGCCAGACGCAGACGCTTGCCTTCCAGGTCGTCGAGGGTCTCCAGCCTGGTGCGCCCGATGAAGCCGGTCTCGTTGTTCAGGATGGTGTGCGGGAGGTACTTGATGTTGTATTCGCTGAAGACCTCCTGGTAGAGCTCAAAGCCGCCCCAGTTCTGAATCCAGTTCAGGTAGTCCACCGCGTTGAACAGGGTGGCGGTGGTGCCGAGCAGGCCGAACGCATCGGAACTGCCGGCCCAGTAAACGGAGGTCTCCCCGGCCGCCTCGATGGACCCCGTCTCCGTGGCATCGAAGACTTCGCCGGCGGACATGATGGTGCCACCGGAGCGGAAATCGATCTCGATCTCGTCACCGGCGATGCGGTGCACGGTGTCCACCCAGCGCTGGTCCGCCTCGATCAGAGTGATGCTGTCGGGCCAGGTGGTGGTCATTGTCCATTGCGCCTTCTCGGCGACGGCCTGAGTGGAGACAGCGGCCATTGCCAGGGCGGCGGCGCAACCGGAGTACAGTGGTGTCCTGCTCATCATGATGGTTCTCCTCGGTCTGGTTTTGCTTGTGTCACTCGCGTTGGCGTTGCAAAGCGTCGGATACGTCAATTGCCTGGGTTGCTGAAGGTTTCGCGTAGCTTGTTCTTGACGACTTTCCCGTAGGCGTTCTTGGGCAAGTCATCAAGGAAGTAGTAGTCCTTGGGCCGCTTGAACCGGGCGATGCGTTGCAGACAGAGCTGGTCCAGTGCCTCCGGGCTGACCTCCCGCCCCGGTGTGGGGACCACGAAGGCCACTACCACTTCACCCCAGTCGGGGTCCGGTCGGCCGATGACCGATACCTCGAAGACGTCCGGGTGCGTCAGCAGGACGTCTTCGACTTCCTTGGTGTAGATGTTGGTGCCGCCGCTGATGATCACGTCCTTGGAGCGGTCCTTGAGGTAGAGCAGGCCGTGCTCGTCCATGCAGCCGCGGTCACCGGTATAGAGCCAGCCCTGCACAAGGGCCTCGTTGGTGGCCTCCGGGTTACGCCAGTAGCCCAGCATCACCGTATCGCCGCGGACGATGATCTCGCCGACCTCGTCCGGAGCCGCGGTGCGCCCCTGGTCGTCGACCACTCGCACCTCCACGGCGCCGTTGGGCATGCCGACGGAGGCGAGTTGATGCTCGCGCTCAGGGGTGTTGCAAAGGGCATGCAGGGCCCGGGACTTGGCCGTGATGGTCATCGGCGTCTCGCCCTGACCGTAGATCTCCACCAAGTGGTTGCCGAATACCGCCAGCGCTTCCTTGAGATCGGCCAGATACATGGGGCCGCCGCCGTAAATGATGTTTCGCAGCTGGCGCGTGTCCGCGTCGCGTTCCCGCACCCGCTTGGTCAGACGCTTGACCATGGTCGGCGCGGCGAAGAACGACACGTTGTTATGGGTGAGCAGTAGTTCGCAGATCTCGTCAGGGTCGAAGCCTCCACTGGCCGGAATGACCTGGAGTGCCGCGGCAGCGACATGGGGCAGCACGTACATGCCCGAGCCGTGGGACAGCGGCGCTGCGTGGAGGATGCTGTCGCCCGGGGTCACCGGTTCCACGTCCATGAAATAGCCGTACACCATGGCCATGAGGTTGCGGTGGGTCAGCACCGCGCCCTTGGGCGTCCCTGTGGTGCCGCTGGTATAGAACAGCCAGGCCGGATCGTCCTTGGCGGTTTCGGCCATGGGGACCGGCTCTGCATCGAAGAGACGGTGAAAGCGGTCATCGCCCGTGCTTACGACATGCCACAGGTGCTCGAGACCCTCCCCAGCGCTGGTCACTGTGTCCACCAGATCGGGTGTGGCGAAGCAGACCCGGGCCTCGCTGTGCGTGAGGATGTACTTGAGCTCGTCGCCGGAGAGTTTGGCATTGACCGGAACAACGGTGATCCCTGCATGCCATGCGGCAAACAGGATCTCCAGGTACTCCGGCACGTTCTTCATGAACAGCGCGGCACGGTCACCCCGCTGCAGCCCGAGTTCACTGTGCAGGGCGCCGGCCATTGCCGCCACGCGCCGGGCCACGGTGCGGTAATCGCGCAAGACCTGGGTTCCATGCGCGATGGCGGGCTGCGCCGGAAATGTTCGCCCGGCGCGCACGAGTAGCGAGGCAAGGTTCAAACCAGTCTCCTCCGAAGTCGCGTGTCAACGCCTTGCCGGCGTATTGTTATGAGTTGAAGTTAGATGGTGGCGGCGGGAGAGATCACCCCTCGAAAGGGGGGTCTTGCGGCGGCAGGTATGGATTACCAGTGCAACGGCCGGTCCAGGGCCTCCAGAAGAGCCTGGTCACGATCATAGATGTCCGGGCGGAAGCTCAGGCCGCCTTCCTCGCCGACGTGCACCGTCCAGTAGTGAAGGATCACGGGCACGCGCCGTGCCAGCCACACGTTCCGGGTCTGCTGGTCCGCCAGCAGGGTGTCGACGGCCTGGTCGGTGCCGGTGTCGTCGAACAGGAGCTGGGCCAGTTCCCGAATCCCCTGCACTCGGATGCAGCCGGAGCTGAAGGCCCGCTGCTGACGGGCAAACAGCCCCTTGGCGGGGGTGTCGTGGAGGTAGACCATGTGGTCGTTGGGGAAGCGGATCACCACCTGCCCCAGGGTGTTGTGCGGCCCCGGGGTCTGCCGCAGCATGTACCCGGCGGGGCGTGACCAGTCGATGGTGGCCGGATCCAGCAGGCGCCCCTGGAAATCCAGAACCTGGATGTTCTCCCGTTCGAGGTAGGCGATGTCCTGTCGCACCTGGGGTAGGACGTCCTCGCGCAGGATCGTGGGCGGGATCGTCCAGGTGGGGTTGAGGGTGAGGTGCGTGATCTCCGAGCGCAGCGACGGCGTGCGCCGATACGGCCGCCCCACCACCACCGGCGAGCGCCAGATGTCGCCATCCGGACGCACGTAGTTCAGCTGGTAGCCGGCGATGTCCACCAGCACGAAGGAGGCCGGCAGGCCATGGAACAGCCAGCGCGCCCGCTCCAGGTTCACCCGGATCTGGTCGATCCGGTCCTCCACGGGGGCGTTTAGGGCCGTGCGTGTGCGCGGCCCGACCACGCCGTCCACCTCCAGAAGGTGGCGATCCTGGAAGCGGCGGACTGCGGCCTCCAGGCCCTCGTCGTAGCGCCGCGCATCGGGATCGTCCGGATCCACGTGTTGGTCGGCACCGACCGCGGCCAGGTCGTTGGTGGCGGCCAGGCGCTTTCGGAGAAGCAACACGTCATCGTGGCTGTCCCCGGGGCGCAGGGACCGGTCCCGGGGTGGCAGCTCCGGCCATCCGCCCTGCAGGGCGATGGTGTGGTAGCGCGCCAGGGCGTTGCGCAGCCGTTCATAGGCCGCCGCCGACGGGCGTGCCTCCGCGAACGCCTGCTCGAAACGCTGACTGCTGATCGCTGCCGCAATCATCCCGGTGTCGAAATCCGGTTGTTGGCGGGGTACGCCCCAGCCGGTGTCGAGCGCGTCCGGATCTACCTTGCCGCGATGAAGGTGGCGCAGCGCACGCAACAGAACCTCACTGGTTTCCACGTCGAAGCGAGCCAGCGCGTCACCACCAGCGGGTGTGTCCAGGGCCCGACTATGGGCGGCCAGCAGTGCGTCGGGCCGATAGTCCAGTGGGTTCAGGCCGTCCTGGTAAAGCGTGTGCAATGCTGCCGCAAACCCCGCGACGGTGTGCCGGTCCTGCCAGAGCGGAGCGTAATCGCGCGCCTCGTATAGCGCCTGCAGGGACGGATCCCTGTCTGCAACCAGCGTCCGGATCTGCGTCTGTGTTTCCCCGGGCGGGGATGTTGCGGCATCGGCATGGGTGTGACAACGGGAGCGAGCAGGAACGCGATGAGCAAGAGCGCGAGCAGGGGTTGTGGGGTGCCTGGCGTATGCATCGGAATTCCTCCGGTCGCCGACGCCATGCGTGGCAGGGTGCGGCAGGTGCCGGCGGTTTCCGAGGACAGTACACGGAACGGAAGAAAGGTGACAGGCTGGGTGTGTGTAGCGTCCATCAGTCGTACGCCGGGTCACCGATGCGTCGGTAATGCGCCATGAACCAATAGACCAGTGCGTGGGTCAGCGCCCAGGTCAGGGTGGAGAGCCCGAGCACCACCAGCAGCCACAGGCCGCCGGGTATCTCCAGGGCCAGGCGCTCCGAATGGTACACAAAGTTGACATTCTGTTCCGGGGTGGACAGCAGGAAGGCGGCGATCAGGATGCCCCAACCGATCGGTACCCAGTAGCGCCACGCGCGCGGGTCGTAGCCGAGTCGCCAGACCAGCCACAACAGCAGAAAGGGGAGCAGCAGGTGGAACAGCGAGAGACCGCGGATGAATAACGGGATTGCCGGGTCGAACATGTAGTCCGTGATGCCCAGCGGCGGCGCCCCGGAACGC
>SLMR01000396.1 GCA_007133445.1 Aquisalimonas sp.
GACGCTGACGGTCCTGCTCGGGTTCCTGTTCACGTCCATCCAGGCCTACGAGTATGTCTACGCCTGGCAGGATCTCAACCTGCGGATGGATACCGGGATCTACGGGTCGGTGTTCTACATGCTCACCGGCTTCCACGGCGTGCACGTGATCATCGGCGCCCTGACGCTGCTGGTGATCCTGCTGCGGGTGCTCAAGGGGCACTTCACCGCCGATGATCACTTCGGCTTCGAGGCGGCGGCCTGGTACTGGCACTTCGTGGACGTGGTCTGGCTCGGCCTGTTCATCTTCGTCTACGTGATCTGACCCGGATCGTCCTTCCACCGGGGCGGCATCTGCCGCCCCGGTTGCATGTCCGTCAGGGGAACTTCCGCCGGCGCCGCGCGTCCACCTACGGCTGGAACGGGTCCCGCGGCTCGAGTGCACCGGTGGCGAACAGGGTCAGGATGATTCCGAACAGCAGGACGGAAAGCCCGATGCGCCACGTCAGGGCGCGCACCACGCGGCGGGAATTGCTGGGGTCGCGGACCAGGAAGAACGCCCCCGAGAACAGGCTGGCGACGATGGCCAGCAGGGCGAGAACGACGCCGATCTTGATTGCCACAGTCATGGGTATGTACCAGGGATGGCAGGACTGGAGTTGACGCGCAGGTGCCTCACGGAATCATGATCGCACCCTCCGTTCAATCATACGCGTTGCAGTAGCGGCCGCACACCCTGGCCGTCGGAGGTTGCATGCGCATCGCAGGGTTCCAGTTCAGGCCGAGCCTGATCCCGACGCTGGCAACGCTGGTGCTGTTCCCGATCCTGATCTCGCTGGGCTTCTGGCAGTTGGACCGCGCCGACCAGCGCGAAGCCCTGCAGGAAGCCTTCGAGACCCGGGGCGAGCGCCCGCCGGTGGACTTGAACCGGGAGGCGCCGCCCGAGGGCGACACCGTCACGCGCAACGCGCGCGCCGAAGGGACCTACGATGACGGCCGTCAGATCCTGGTGGACAACCAGACGCACCGCAGCGAGGTGGGGTACCACGTGCTCACGCCCCTGCGGCTGGAAGGGCGTGATGCGGCGCTGCTGGTCGACCGGGGCTGGGTGCCCGGCGGCGATGACCGCCGCCGACTCCCGGACGTGGAGGTGGACGGCGATCTCCGGACCGTGGCCGGGCACGTGGACAAGGGGCCGCCCACCGGCCTCCGGCTGGGCGGGATGGCCGACGGCGAGACCGGCTGGCCGCTGCGGGTGCAGTACCTGGACTTCGCCGAGCTGGAAGAGCGGCTCGGCTATCCACTGCTTCCCGTGGTGCTGCGCCTGGACCCGGACGCACCTGACGGCTTCGTTCGGGACTGGGGGCCCGCCTACCCCGCGGGCTACGGGCCGGAGCGCAACTATGGCTACGCGGTCCAGTGGTTCGCACTGGCGGCCGCACTGCTGATCATTTACCTGACTGTGAACACGCGACGAGTTCGTACCGATGCCACCCGTTGATGCCCGTACCCGCCGGGGCCGCCGCCAGTTGCTGCTGGTCCTGGCCGTTTTCTTCGTGCCGGCGGCGATCGCCTGGACCCTGTTCTTCTCAGGCTGGCGGCCGCCCGCGACCTCCAATCACGGTGAACTGCTGGACCCGCCCACGCGCCTGGAAGTCCCGACCATGGAGCGCCTGGCAGGGCCGGATGACGACAACGGCGCACCCACGCTACGGGGCAAATGGACCATGCTGATGACCCTGGAGGGCGACTGCGACGCGGATTGCGAGACGCGCCTCCGCGAGACCCGCCAGGTCCGCCGTGCCCTGGCGCAGAACGCCGACCGTGCGCAGCGCATCCTGGTCCTGGAAGCGGGGGCGGCACCGCCGGACGACGGGGTGCTGGACCGCCACCGTGATCTCCATGTGGTGACCACCGAGAGCCTGGAGTGGGCACGGGCGCCCGAGACCGACGCACCGGTGGCGCTCAGCCTGGTGGACTCCCGTGGCTACCAGATGATGCATTACCGCGAGCCCTTCGAGCCCGCCGGCATGCTCGAGGATCTGCGCCACCTGCTGCGGGTCTCCAATATCGACATCGAACGCCTCGACGGCCTTTCCGACCGGGATTGACGATCATGGGTAACAAGCCTTTCTTCCGCCTGTGCATGACCGCCTCCGTGCTGACGCTGATCGTCGTGCTCCTGGGTGCCTGGGTGCGCCTCGAGGACGCCGGCCTCGGCTGTCCGGACTGGCCCGGCTGTTACGGCATGCTGCTGGGTGTCCCGGAGACCGAGGAGGCCATCGAGGCGGCCAACCTGGCCTACCCGGAGCGGCCGGTGCACGTGGGCAAGGCCTGGAAGGAGATGATCCACCGCTACGTGGCGGGCGTGCTGGGCCTGCTGGTGTTCGCAATCACCATCTACGCCGTTCGCAAGCGTCACACCCCCGGTCAGCCGGTGGGCCTGCCCGTGTTCCTTTCGCTGCTGATTATCGCCCAGTCCATCCTCGGCATGTGGACGGTGACATGGCAGCTCAAGCCGCTCATCGTCACGCTGCACCTGCTCGGCGGATTCTCCACCCTGGCGCTACTCTGGTGGCTGAGCCTGCGCGCCGGCGTGATCCACCGACCTCCGATCCAGGATCCGGGGCAGCGATTGCGTCCGGCGGTACTCGCCATCATGGCCGTGGTGCTGGCACAGGTGCTGCTCGGCGGCTGGGTGAGTACCAACTACGCTGCGCTCGCCTGCACCGACTTCCCGCGTTGTGGCGGTGAGTGGATTCCCGAAGCCGAGTACTCGGAGGCTTTCGTGCTCTGGAAGGGCCTGGGCGTGGACTACGAATTCGGCGTGCTGGATCACCCGGCCCGGGTCGCCATCCAGTTCGTCCACCGCATCGGCGCGGTGGTGACCGCCGTCGCAGTCCTGGGCCTGGCGCTGGCCGTGTGGCTGCGCACCCGCTCGGCGGTGGTGCGTGGGTACGCGGTCGCCATGGTCGTGCTGCTGGTGGTGCAGTGGATTCTGGGGATCACCAACGTGCTGGCGGGGCTGCCGCTGTCCGTGGCGGTCGCGCACAACGGCGGCGCCGCTCTGTTACTGTTGAGCGTGGTCGGTCTTTACCATACCCTTCGGCCACTGCCCGCCGGCCCGACGGCGGCGCACCTAATGGGCGACTGACGGGATGAAGGCCATGACAGCCTCGGGGCGCGACACCATGGCGCAGGGCAGCTACCGCTGGGAAGACTACTACGAGCTGTGCAAGCCCAAGGTGGTGGCACTGCTGGTCTTCACCGCGCTGGTGGGCATGGTGCTGGCCGCGCCACCGGCGGAGGTGCCCTGGAACGCGCTGATCTTCGGCAGCCTCGGGATCGCCCTCAGTGCCGCCTCGGCCGCCGCCATCAACCAGATCGTCGACGAGAAGGCCGACGCCGCGATGGCGCGAACCAGAGGGCGTCCGTTGCCCACCGGGGCGCTGCCCGCCGGCCGCGCAATGGTCTTTGCCGCCGCCATCGGGCTGCTGGGGCTCGGGATTCTCTACGTCCTGGTGAACCCGCTGACGGCATTGCTCACGTTCCTGTCGTTGATGGGGTACGCGTTCGTCTACACCCTGTTCCTCAAGCGCGCGACGCCGCAAAACATTGTCATCGGCGGTGCCGCCGGCGCCGCGCCGCCGGTGCTTGGCTGGGCGGCGGTCACCGGTACCATCCACCCCCACGCGCTGCTGCTGTTCCTGATCATCTTCATCTGGACGCCGCCCCATTTCTGGGCCCTGGCCATCCATCGCCGCGATGACTACGCCAAGGTGGACATCCCCATGCTGCCGGTGACCCACGGGGTGCGGTTTACCGAGGTGCAGATCCTGCTCTACACCCTGTTGCTGGTGGCGGCGAGCCTGCTGCCGTTTGCCATGCGCATGAGCGGGATGCTGTACCTGGTGGGCGTGCTGATCCTCAATGCCGGCTTCCTCTACTACGCCCTGGCGCTGCGCTACTCCAGCGACGAGCGTCTGCCCATGCGTGCGTTCAGCTACTCCATCACCTACCTCATGGGGCTGTTCGGCCTGCTGCTGCTGGACCATTACCTGCCCCTGGTGGACGGCCTGCTTCCGGGCTAGTTCGGCCACTCCGTACCCACCCCCTGCCGTTGCCACCCCGTTGGTGACTACAATGTGGAGCAGGCACCCTGCGCCGGCAAGCCGTCGCGGCGCCGGTAACGGCTGACAACCGCAGCGAAGGGGGAGATCATGAAGCTCACCAGCAAGAGCCTCTCCGATGGCAGTCCGGTCCCCGAGCGCAACGCCTTCGGTATACCCGACCCGCAGACGCGCATGCGCTTCGGCGAGAACCTCAGTCCCCATCTCGCCTGGTCGGGCGTGCCGGATGGCACCCCATCGCTGGTTCTGCTTTGCCACGATCCGGACGTGCCCAGTGAGGCGGACGACGTCAACAGGGCCGACCGCGACGTGCCGGCGGATCTCGCCCGCGTCGATTTCTTCCACTGGGTTCTGGTGGACATTCCACCGGACTGGACGGAACTCGAGGAGGGCGCCTTTTCCCGCGGCGTAACGCCCAAGGGCAAGAGCGGCCCGGACGCGCCCCACGGGCTGCGGCATGGATTGAACGACTTTACCGGCTTCCTGGCCGGTGATCCGGACATGGCCGGCGAGTACTACGGTTACGACGGCCCGTGTCCGCCATGGAACGACCCGCTGCGCCACCACTACGTGTTCACGCTCTATGCCACGGACATGGCCCGCTGCCCGGTGGGGGGCGCGTTCACCGGACAGGACGTGCGCCAGGTACTGCAGGGGCACGTTCTCGACCGGGCAGGGCTCACGACCACCTACAGTCTGAACCCGGCGCTGTTCGAGTAGCGCCGGCGGGTCAGTCCTCGGTGATGGGCACCAGCGTCAACTCCACCCGGCGGTTGGCCTGACGGCCCTCCTCGGTGTCATTGTCGGCAATCGGGTGCTCCTCACCGAAACCGGCGGTGGCCACTCGCTCGTCGGTGATGCCTTCGCTGCGCAGGTAGCGACCCACGGATTCGGCCCGGCGCTCCGACAAGCCCTGGTTGTAACCTGGGTCACCGATGCTGTCGGTGTGTCCCGCCACCTCGATCA
>SLMR01000195.1 GCA_007133445.1 Aquisalimonas sp.
AAACGCTGGTGTAGCCGAGGATATCCGTAATCAGAAGAATGAGAAAGACGATCAATGCTGCGCCCACGATGGAGCTGACACCGGCGCCTGCCGGATCATCTTCCATGCGCTCGCTCAGCGCCTGGAGTTCCGCCGGAGTGAGCGCATCCACCCGGGCTTCGGCATCGGCAGGGTCCACACCCCACGCCACCAGCTGTTCGCGCACGTCCTCGCGCTCGAGCAGGCTCCGGAGCTCCTCGCGCTGATTCTCCACTTCGTCTGCACCGGCCACGGCTTCAGTACCGATCATGCTCGCCTGGGCTACCGGCAACCAGACCGACATTGCCACGAACACGCTGGCCAGAAACATCACCATGGTCCGATAACACGCTCCGTTGCTTACCATACCGCCCTCGCTTGTCTTCGAGTGTCGACTGAGCAATGCTGCGCTGACCGCGCCGCCGCCCAGGCACATCGGTTGGAACGCCGATGCCGCAACTATTCCTGCCCGCACGGTGCGATGCAACCATTGCAGCAAAACGGTTATTCTGGACGCAGCACTATCGCAGCACCGAAACGCCACGACCAACTGTCACCGTGATGTGACACTCACCAAAGGAGGCGAATGCGCACCGCGATGGCCGTCCAGCCGAAACCAGCTGCCACCGTCGTGCTGCTTCGCGATGGCCACAGCGGCCCCGAGGTGCTGCTGCTCAAGCGCACCGCCCGCACGCAGTTCGGCCCCGGCGCCTTTGTCTTCCCCGGTGGCGCCGTTGACGACAGCGACCATGGCGTCCCCTGCCCCCTGGATGATGCCACCGCCAGTGCCGAGCTCGGCATCGCCAGCGGCGGTCTTGCCTACCGTCATGCGGCGATTCGTGAGTGTTTCGAGGAAGCGGGCATTCTGCTGGCGTACGACGCAGGCGGGCAGCCCCTCAACCTGGAGCCTGCACAGGCCCGCAGCCGGTTTGCCACCTACCGGGACGCCCTGCGCAATCAGGAAATGACGCTGCGCGAGCTCTGCCTGCGTGAGCGGCTGACCGTCTACGGCGAACAGATGCTGTACGCGAGCCACTGGATTACGCCGGCGTACTCCCCCAAGCGCTACGACACCCGCTTTTTCCTGGCGGTGGCGCCACCTGGCCAGCAGGCCCAGTGCTGCGGTGAAGAGACGGTTGAGCAGTGCTGGCTGACCCCGGAACTGGCACTGGCAGCCATGCGTGCCGGTACCATGGATCTCATGACCCCGACCCGCGATACCCTTGAGCGGTTGCGACCCTTCAGCAATACCCGCGGCATCGTGGCAGAACTCGCCAGCGAGAGCCGCGGCGGAAGCAACATTCCAGGACACGGACTGATGGAACAACGCTTCCCCGATCCGGCACACTGGTAGCTGGCGCCCCGACAACCATCAACGCGACAAGGGACCAGACAACGCTTGCGCACCCAACCCGGCGACCCACAGGAGCTCATCGACGAACTGGGACTGGCACCCCATCCCGAGGGCGGCTGGTACCGCCGCATTCACACCGGCACGATCACGGTGACACGCCCGGAGGGGGAACAGCGGCCGGGGCTCACCCTCATTCATTATCTGCTGCAGCGTGGACAGTTCAGCGCCTGGCACCGGGTGGACGGTGACGAGATCTGGCATTACCTGGCTGGCGATGATCTGACGCTCTGGCGGGCCACACCCGACGGCCAGGCTGAGCGTCTCCCCCTGGGCGCGGGCCCGACGTCGGCACCGGTACGCGTGATCCCGGCCGGAGACTGGCAGGCGGCGGAACCGACAGGCGACTGGACGCTGGTTGCG
The DNA here is from genome assembly GCA_007133445.1 of Aquisalimonas sp. The sequence goes on from SLMR01000195.1 coordinate 1,793, forward strand.
TGCGCGGTCGGCCCGGGATTCGCCTTTCACGGCTTCCAGCTGCTGCGAGACACCCCGGATTCGCAGCACTGGCTCGATGGCAACGACCCCCACCTCAGGGAGCTGCTTTGATCGCCGCCCTGCTGCAAACACTGGTGGTCATCACCGTCGCCAACGCCGCCCCTTTGTTACTCACGTTGGCACTTGGCCGGCAGCCCGGGCTGCCGGTGGACTTTGGCTACCGGCTCCGGGACGGTCAACGGCTGTTTGGCGAGACGAAGTCCTACCGGGGAATCGCCGCTGCCGTGGTCGCTGCGGCGTTGACTGGCCTGGCACTGGGTTTACCGCCCTTCGCCTGCGCGCTGGCAGGGTTCCTGGCCATGCTGGGAGATCTGCTCTCAAGTTTCGCCAAGCGCCGCATGGCCCTGGCGCCCAGCAGCCGGTTCCTTGGACTGGACCAGGCACCGGTGGCCCTGCTACCCCTGCTCGCCCTGATCCCGCTGGCCGGTATCTCTCCATGGAGCGGGCTGATGGGGGCCGCGCTGTTCATTGTTCTGGGGCCACCCCTGTCGTGGCTGCTGTTCCACGCCGGGATCCGCCGGGAGCCTCACTGATCAGCCCCCCGGGCAGAGGCGATGCAGCACCACTTCCGCCGGACAGTTGAAGCGCACATCCACCACCGAGGAGCCGGCACCGACCGACGTGTAACCGTGCAGGGACTGCCACCGCCAGGCACCACTGGTGAATTCACGCGGGCAGTCGGCATTGGTCACCAGCGGCACACCGCCGGGCAGGCGAATCTGACCGCCATGGGTGTGCCCGCACAGCATGGCATCAACACCTGCCGCGGCGGCTTCCAGGTACGCCTCCGGTGAATGCGCGAGCAACAGCGCCGGAAGTCCCTCCGGGCGCCCCTCCAGCGCGCGCGGCACGTCGTGCTGCTGATAGAAGTGCGGATCATCCACTCCGGCAAGCCAGACACCCCTGCCGTTGCCATCGGACAGCACCACCCCTTCGTTGAGCAGCACCCGAACGCCCATGGATTCCAGCTGCGGGACCATACGGATGCTGTCGTGGTTACCCAGCGTAGCGAACACCGGACCGTCCAGAACACGTCGCACCCGCTCGAAAGCAGTCGTCGCCGCCGTGTAGTCCCCGTTGGTGCGGTAACGAAAATCACCAGTGATGACACAGGCATCCCAGGCGAGATCCTGCAATCGGGCTGCCAGCACATCGGCGAACGCGTCGTCCACGTCCACATGCAGATCCGTCAGGTGGAGAACCCGGTAACCTCGCATGCTCTCCGGCAGCCCGGGGAGCATCAGGTCGTGGTGGCGCACCTGCAGCCTGCGCGCATTCCGCTGGCCGCGACCATAGAGCCCGCTGAGCCGCAGGGCGAGTTTGAGACCGGATCGGGCGATGGTGAGGTTTTCAGGATGGAACACGCGCGCCCTGCCGTCGAACACGGGCTCGCCCCCCGGAATCTCGCGCTCAAGACGCGCTTCCAGATGGCCATTGGCCAGGCGCCCGGCCAGGTACCGGCGCAAGGCGTCGTCGTCATGGTCCATGACTTCCCTCGGTAACTCGTGCCCGTGCCCGCGACCATACCACGAGCGCTGCCGGGACCGGCCGGAACCGCGGTCAGCATCAGCGACGGGATCACGATACGCCGATCTCCTCAAGCTCATACCGGAGCCTTGCCACGCCGACGCAGCTGTGCCGCCATAAGACTCACCAACAAACCCATCCAGCGCCGGCGCGGGCGCTTGACCACCGGCTCCGGGGACTGGCTGGCCGCCAGCATCTCCAGGCGCTCGGACAAGGCGGCACGCCGATGGGGCGGCACGTCCTCCAGCACCAACTCGGCAATCTCCGGCTCGGCGCAATGGAGGGTCTCGGCGAGCATGTCGATGCTGCTCAGACCCGTGAGGCGATTGCGGTTGTTGCGATCGAGCGCACCCAGCAGCGCCGCACGGTCAGGCGCCTCCAGCGCCATGAACGCGGCTACGCCCTGGGCGAACGGCAACGCCCGAAACGCCTGGACCCGATCCGCCGACGGCAGTAGCGAGAGCCAGCGGGCCACTTCCGGCGGCGCCCACTCGGCAATGTCCCGCGGGAGTTGCAGCCGCCCGCGACGGTAAATCAATGCGCTCCTGTCCACCTCTGTGGCACTCCCCCTGAAGGATCGATGGCAACGCCTGAGAAGGCGCCTGAAACATGCGGTTATGTTACGCTGCACAACGCCGTAAATCAATGACATTGCAGTTATTTTATATGACCAAGGTCTCTCTTCACGGACAGGCGACCACGCACGCTGACGCGGGTCCGAGGGCGCTCTCCGAGCTTTCCCCCAACCAACGCCTCCGGTAGGCTCCCCGCTGGCGAAAGCCACGCCGTTGCAACCAACCAGAGGATGGGCAGATGGCCCTGTACATCGTCGTGCTGCTGGGGATCGTCCAGGGGGCATTCATGTTTCTCCCAGTGAGTTCCACGGCGCATCTGGTGCTCACCCAGCACTGGTTGATCGCCGGCGGTGCGGACCTGCCCGCTCCGGACAGCGCCGAAATGATCCTGTTCGATCTGGTGGTGCACGTGGGCACGCTGATCTCCATCGTCGTGGTATTCCACCGCAGCCTGTTCCGCCTGGTCCGCGACGGCGTCAAGGGGCTTGCCCGGATGACCCGGGAACTGCGCCCCGTGCCGCTGACCATTCGCCTGGCCCTGCTGTGCGCGCTGTCGGTACTGGCCACGGGGATCATCGGCATCACCTTTAAGCTGTTCTTCGAAGCCGTGTTCGCGCGGCCGGGCATGATCGCGGGCACCCTGGCCATGACCGGCGCGCTGCTGTGGATCACCGATCGCCTGCCGCCACGCCCCAGGGGCCTGCGCGATATCCGCGTCGGCACGGCCATTGGCATCGGCGCGGCCCAGGGCCTGGCGCTGATCCCCGGAATCAGCCGCAGCGGGATCACCATCGCCGCTTCCCTGCTGTTCGGGCTCAAGCGGCGCTGGGCAGCGGAGTACAGTTTCTTCCTGGCGATCCCAACCATCCTGGCGGCAACTCTGGTGCAGTTTCTGGAGCTGCAGGGGGCAGGCGGCGCGGCGCAACTGGGCTGGCTGGAGATGATGGTGGGCCTCGTGGTGGCAGCCGTGGTCGGCACCTTCGCGCTGCTACTGGTGGTGCGATTGCTGTACCGGGCGAAGTTGCGGATCTTCTCCTGGTACCTGTGGTTCCTGGCCATTCTGGTAGGAATGGGCGCAATCCCGTTGAGTCATTGAGGAGAGACACAGGGCATGATGA
>SLMR01000296.1 GCA_007133445.1 Aquisalimonas sp.
ACGAGCGGATGTGATGTGTGTTGCAGGGGCGCGCCGTTCGGGCGCGCCCCGGATCCGTTGAATCGGTGCATCAAGATGCACCCTACGGAACGCGTGCCCCGGTTCCTGACCATGCCCCGGGGGCGGGTCCTTGGCTGGTGGTGCCGGGTGGCCGGGGTGCCACCGGTATCCTGCCCGGCGCCGAGCCATCCGCTTCCGGTCGATTCGCCAATACGTAGGGTGCATCTTGATGCACCGTCTAACCCACCAATCCCTTCGGTTCACGCGTGCGCATCATCTCCCTCAACTGCAACGGCATCCGCGCCGCTGCCCGCAAGGGCTTTTTCGACTGGCTGCCGGCGCAGGACGCCGACGTGGTCTGCCTGCAGGAGATTAAGGCCCAGGCCGACCAACTCCCCGCCGATCCGTTCTATCCTCCGGGTTACCACGTCCACCTGCACCCCGCCGAGAAGAAGGGCTACAGCGGCGTGGCGATCTACAGCCGGCAGGAGCCCGATGCAGTGATCCACGGGCTCGGCTGGCCGGAGTTCGACGCCGAGGGGCGTTTGATCGAGGCCCGTTTCGGTGACCTTTCAGTGATGTCGCTGTATTTCCCGTCCGGCACCTCGGGCGCCGAGCGCCAGGGTGTGAAAGAGGGGTGGATGGAGGATTTCCGGGAGCGCCTGCGCGCCTGGATGGAGGATGGCCGCGAATACATCATCTGCGGCGACTGGAACATCGCCCACCGCCGGATTGACCTTCGCAACTGGCGCAGCAACCAGAAGAACTCTGGCTTCCTGCCCCACGAGCGGGAATGGTTGGACCAGATATTCGACGGGCTCGGCTGGGTGGACGCCTATCGGGCCCTCTACCCGGAACGCGAGCAGTACACCTGGTGGTCGAACCGCGGGCGGGCCTGGGAGAACAACACGGGCTGGCGGATCGACTACCAGGTGGTGACGCCGGGGCTGGCCCGGGAACTCGAGGCCGCGTCCGTGTATACGGCCGAGCGCTTCTCCGACCACGCGCCGCTGGCGGTGGACTACCGCAGAGAACTGCGCGACAGCGCGGCCGTGGCCTGAGCCCGCGCGGTCCGTATCCTGTCACGGACCCGCGACTGGCCGATTCAGGCGAAGCGATCTTCCAGGTAGTTCATGATCGCGTCCGACCCGTACAGCCACTGCAGCGCTCCGTCCTCCTGCTGAATCAGCAGGCAGGGCACGGTGGCGTCGCCGCCGCCCTGAAGCAATTGCTCACGGTATGCCGGCACACGCCGGATGTTGCGCTGCTCTATCTTCAGACGCAGCCGCTCGATGGTTCGCAGCACGCGGATGCAGAACGCGCAGGTTTCGTAGTAGTAGAGCGCCAGGTTGTCGGTTTCCCGATCCACTCTGGCCTGTTCCTCGGGGGATCGGTCCACGACCGCGGGATTCTGTGGGCTAGTCGCCATGGCTGTCTTCTTTCCGGCTCACGGTGAGTTTGTTCCTGAAAAGGTGCGTGGCCGCATCCGGCGGCACGGACCGCTCACGCGTCGGAGCGGTCAACCCTGCCTACCTTATAGACTGGCGCCTGAGCGCCGCTTGCACAAGTCCTGCGCCTGAACCGCTTCAGGCGCCCGCCGCTTCGGTCGTCGTCGCACCGGTGGCCGGGGCGTCGGCCAGGCCGTCCAGGTAGCGTTCGGCATCCAGCGCGGCCATGCAGCCGGTGCCGGCGGAGGTCACGGCCTGGCGGTAGACGTGGTCCATCACATCGCCGGCGGCGAATACGCCGGGCACGCTGGTGGCGGTGGCGTCACCCTCCAGGCCACTCTTCACCCGGATGTAGCCGTTCTGCATGTCCAGCTGGCCCTGGAAGATCTCGGTGTTCGGCTTGTGGCCGATGGCGATGAAGACGCCGGCCACGTCGATATCCGAGCTCTCGCCGCTCTGGGTTGATTTCAGCCGCGCGCCGGTCACGCCGCTGTCATCGCCCAGGATCTCGTCCAGGGTGTGATTCCACTGGATGCTGATCTGCCCGGCCTTGACCCGCTCCATGAGCTTGTCCTGGAGGATCTTCTCCGCCCGCAGGCTGTCCCGGCGATGCACCAGCGTGACGTGGTCGGCGATGTTGGACAGGTACAGCGCCTCTTCCACGGCGGTGTTGCCGCCGCCGATCACGGCCACCTTCTGCTTGCGGTAGAAGAAGCCGTCGCAGGTGGCGCAGGCGGACACGCCCTTGCCCATGAAGGTGGTCTCCGACTCCAGACCCAGGTACTGCGCGCTGGCGCCCGTGGCAATGATCAGCGCGTCGCAGGTGTAGCTGCCCATGTCACCGGTGAGCCGGAACGGGCGCTGGCCGAGTTCCACGGTGTGGATGTGGTCGAAGATGATCTCGGTCCCGAACCGCTCCGCGTGCGCCTTCATGCGCTCCATGAGATCCGGCCCCTGCAGGCCCTCAACGTCACCGGGCCAGTTGTCCACGTCCGTGGTGGTGGTGAGCTGGCCGCCCATTTCCATGCCGGTGACCAGCACCGGCTGCAGGTTGGCGCGGGCCGCGTACACTGCCGCCGTGTACCCGGCCGGGCCGGATCCCAGGATCAGCAGTTTCTGGTGGTTTACCTCGCTCATTTTCTCTCCGCGATGTCAGATCAGGCCAATGATGCCGATCAGGATAAGGTAGGCGGCGATGATGTAGTTAAGAAGTTTCGGCACTATCAGTATGGCGATGCCGGCGATCAGGGAAATCAGGGGCGTCAGCTGAATCTCGGTTCCGGTCATGGTGCCCTCCTCGCGTTCGGTTGGCCCCGCATTGTCGCCATACGGTCGCCTCTCGGGAAAACGTCACTGAACAGCAACGGGTGGGGGCGTTGGTCGCCGGGTTCAAGGCCGGGCAGTGTATTGACCCAGGTCATGACGTTTGTGCTGCATTGCGGCATGATGTTGCCTCAAATGTCCCAGCGTGATCGATAGGAGCTGTCGATAATGGCGGAGCAGCAGCGGGACGGCGTGCAATGGCATGCCCGCGAAGCAGACGACGTACTCAAGGAGCTGGCGAGCAGCCCCGACGGCCTCGGTAGCGACGAGGCGAGTGAAAGGCTCCAGCGGCACGGTCCCAACCGCCTGCGGCCGCCAAAGCGCCACGGCCTGCTGGTGCGTTTCCTGCTGCAGTTCCACAACGTACTGATCTACGTGCTGATCGTCGCCGCTGGGGTGACGGCGTTGCTGGGTCACTGGGTCGACACGGGCGTCATTCTTGGCGTGGTGGTGATCAACGCCCTCATCGGTGTCATTCAGGAGGGCAAGGCCGAGAAGGCGCTGGACGCCATTCGCGACATGCTCTCGCCCCAGGCCACCGTGCTGCGCCAGGGGCGTCGCCAGACCATTCCCGCCGAAGAGCTGGTGCCCGGGGACGTGGTGGTACTGCAGTCCGGCGACAAGGTGCCGGCGGATGTGCGTTTGCTTCGCTCCCGGGAGCTGCGAGTCGACGAAGCCGTGCTCACCGGCGAATCCGTTGCCGTGGACAAGCACCCGGACGCGGTGGCGGCGGACGCCGTGCTGGGCGACCGCCTCGACATGGCCTTCTCCGGCACCCTGGTGACCTACGGCCAGGGTACCGGCGTGGTGGTGGCGACGGCTGATGCCACCGAGATCGGCCGCATCAGCGCCATGCTCGAGGACGTGGAGAAGCTCACCACGCCGCTGCTGCGCCAGATTGCCACCTTCGGGCGCTGGCTGGCCGCGGCCATCATCGGTGCGGCGGCGCTCACGTTCCTGTTCGGCATGCTGTTCCGGGATTACGCCTGGGGCGAGATCTTCCTGGCCGCGGTGGGGCTGGCGGTGGCGGCCATCCCCGAGGGCCTGCCGGCGATCATGACGATCACCCTGGCCATCGGCGTGCAGCGCATGGCCGGGCGCAACGCCATCATCCGCAAACTGCCGGCCGTGGAGACTCTGGGGTCGGTCACCGTGATCTGTTCCGACAAGACCGGCACCCTGACCCGCAACGAGATGACGGTGCAGGGCGTGGTGACCGGAGCCGCCGAGTACGAGGTCACCGGCGTCGGCTACGCGCCAGAAGGCGCCGTGGAGCAGGACGGCAAGCCGGTGACGGTGGAAGAGGAGGCGGTGCTGCCGGAGCTGTTGCGGGCCGCGCTGCTGTGCAATGACGCCACGGTGGAGCGAAACGAAGGCGACTGGCGCATGCAGGGCGATCCGACGGAAGGAGCGCTCATGACGCTGGCCATGAAGGCCGGTCTGGATGCCGCCGAGTTACAGCGTGAACTGCCGCGCACCGACGCCATTCCCTTCGAATCCGAGCACCGCTTCATGGCCACCCTGCACCACGACCACCATGGTCATGGGGTGATCTACCTCAAGGGCGCCCCCGAGCGCGTGCTGGAGATGTGCGCACGGCAGCGCACGGCTGATGGCGACGATGCCATTGATCGCGACTACTGGCTCCGGGCCATGGAAGGGCTGGCCGAGCGCGGACAGCGGGTGCTGGCCCTGGCCGTGAGCCCGATCGCCGAGGGGCGCCGGGAATTGACTTTCGAGGATGTGGAGGAGGGCCTGACCCTGCTGGGGCTGGTTGGGCTCATCGATCCGCCCAGGGAAGAGGCTATCGCCGCCGTGCGCCAGTGCCAGGAGGCCGGTATCCGCACCAAGATGATCACCGGCGACCACGCACTGACCGCCCGCGCCATCGGCCTGGAGCTGGGCATTGGCGACGGCGAGCGCGCGCTCACCGGCAAGGACGTGGAGGCCATGGACGACTCGGAGCTGGAGGAGGCCGTGCGGACCACGGACGTGTTCGCCCGCGCCAGCCCCGAGCACAAACTGCGCCTGGTGCGCGCCCTGCAGGCCCTGGGCGAACGCGTGGCCATGACCGGCGACGGTGTCAACGACGCGCCGGCGCTCAAGCGCGCGGATGTGGGTGTGGCCATGGGGGTGAAGGGCACGGAAGTCTCCAAGGAGGCCAGCGACATGGTGCTGGCGGATGACAACTTCGCCTCCATCGCCCGCGCGGTGGAAGAAGGGCGCACCGTCTACGACAACCTGCGCAAGGCGCTACTGTTCCTGCTGCCCACCAACGGTGGCCAGGCCATGGTGGTGA
>SLMR01000156.1 GCA_007133445.1 Aquisalimonas sp.
GGCACCGACGTGCAGGTTGCACCCGGCGATCCCCTGGACACGCGCTACCGGATCTGGTGGAACCGGGAACAGGAGAGCTGATCGCACGCCCCTGGGCGCTGGCCGTGCCGGGCGTCACGCACGGGCCCCGGCCCGGCCCGTGGCGGGCTGCCGTTCCCGCTGTTACTCCATCTCCAGCTTCTTCAGCTTGTAGCGCAGGGCGCGGAAGCTGATGCCGAGGAGTTGGGCGGCGGCGGTCTTGTTGTAGCGCGTTTTCTCCAGGGCCTTGACCACGACGTTGCGCTCCACGTCGGCCATGTAGTCGTCCAGGGCGAAGTTGTCGTCCGGCTCGGGCGCGGGCTGGGCGGCCTCCGTGGGCGGTGTGCTGTCCGCCGGCTGATCGGGGAGCTGGAGGTCCTCGGCTTCGATGGTGTTGCCCTCGCACAGCGTCAGCGCGCGCTCGAGGATGTTCTCCAGTTCACGGACGTTGCCGGGGAAGGCATAGGCGCGGAGTGTGCCCATGGCGGTGTCGCTGAGGCGGATCGGGGTGTCGGTGTCGTCGCCGACGAGGCGGTCCAGGATGTGATCCACCAGCATGGGAATGTCCTCGCGCCGCTCTCGCAGGCTGGGTACGGCAAGCTGGATGACGTTGATGCGGTAGTAGAGATCCTGCCGGAAGCGGCCTTGCTCCACGAGCCGCGCCAGGTCGTGATGGGTGGCTGACAGGACCCGCACGTCCACGGGGATCTCGTGTTCGGCGCCCACCGGGCGTACGGCTTTCTCCTGGATGGCGCGCAGCAGCTTGACCTGCATGGGCTGCGGCAGTTCGCCGACTTCATCCAGGAAAAGGGTGCCACCGTGCGCCGCCTGGAAAAGCCCCTGTTTGTCCCGGTTGGCCCCGGTGAACGCGCCTTTCACGTGGCCGAAGAACTCGCTTTCCATGAGTTCGGAGGGGATGGCGCCGCAGTTCACCGGCACGAAGGGCTGCTCCCGGCGGTTGCCCTTGTCGTGGATGGTGCGGGCCACCAGTTCCTTGCCGGTGCCGGATTCGCCGCTGATGTACACCGGCGCGTTGCTCCGCGCGAGCTTGACGATGGTGCTGCGGATCTTGCGCATCGCGCCGGAGTCGCCCAGCAGCGTATCCCGGGAGCGGCGGTCGATTTTCGGCCCGCGGCTGAGTTGCATGGCCCCGTCCACGATCTGGCGCAGCATGGTGAGGTCCACGGGCTTCGGGACGAAATCGAACGCGCCGGCCTTCAGTGCCTGTACCGCGGCGTCCATGCTGCCGTAGGCGGTGATCACGGCCGTGGGTAGCTCGGGACGTTCGCTGTGGATCTCCGCCACCAGGTCGATGCCGTGGCCGTCGGGGAGCTGCATGTCGGTGATGCAGAGATCGAAGGTGTGGTCGCTCAACAGCCGCCGGGCCTCTTCCATAGTGCCGGCGAGTTCGGAGTCGATCTCCATGCGCTGCAGGGTCAGTTGAATCAGCTCGCAGATGTCGGGCTCGTCGTCGATGACCAGGGCGAGTGGACGTTCCATGCTCATTGCGATAGCAATCCTGTGGCTGCAAAGTTGATATGGAACCGGGTGCCGGTCTCGTCGGTCTGCACCAGGCTAAGCCGGGCGTGATTGGCTTCGCAAAGCTCCCGGCAAAGATAGAGCCCGAGGCCGCTGCCGTCACCCGCCGTGGTGAAGAAGGGCTCGAACAGGCGCTCCCGGTGCTCCTCGGGGATGCCCGGACCGTTGTCCGCCAGCTCCAGGTAGGGCTGGTCCCGGGCGTCGCGCCCGGCGGTCAGGGTGATCTGGAGATTCCGCTCAGGGGTGCGGGCGTGGCGCGCCGCGTTGGTGATGAGGTTCATCAGCACCTGATGCAGGTGGCCACGGTCGAACCGGATCACGAGCCGGTCTGGAATCCCCTCGACCTGCAGGGTCAGCGGATCCAGTTCGGGCTGGGCGTTCACGTCATCCTGCAGGTCGTCCAGCAGCGCGCTCATCGCCATCGGTTCCTGATTCGGGTGTTGCCGCCGGGACATCCGCAACACGTTCTCGACGATGTTGTTCAGCCGCTTGCCGTGGCGCTGGATGATCTTCACCAGCCGCTGATCGCCCTGGCGGAGGTCTGCCTCACCGAGAAGCTGTGCGGCGTGGGTCATGGCGGAGAGGGGGTTGCGGATCTCGTGGGCGATGTTCGCGGTCAGGCGGCCCAGGGAGGCCAGCTTGGCCTGCTGCACCTGGGCGTTCATCTCGGCGCGGTCCTCCAGGAAGATCAGCACGCCGCCGCCCGGGGCCTCGGACAGCACCCGGAATCGCGGCTGGAGCTCCGGGCCCTTGCTGTTGGGCTGGAGCGGTGCGGGCTCCCTGCGGGGCTCCTCCCGCCATGCATCCAGGGCATCGGCCAGGGGCGGGCAGAGTTCCACCAGCAGTGGTTCGTCCAGATTGGCAGGTTGCCCCAGCAGCTTCCACGCGGTCGCGTTCATCAGACGCACCCGCCCCTCGCGGTCCAGGGCCAGCACGCCGTCCTGCAGCCGCTGTACGATGTGGCCATTAAGGGCTTCCTGGTCGGCCAGGTCCTCGCCGCGCCGTTCGGCCAGGGCGTGGCTCTCCCGGGCGCCCCGCGCGAGGGCGTTGCCGGCGAGGGCGACCAGAAAGAGCGCGATGCCGAAGGCGCCCACCTGGGTGTAGCCGGCCGTGTCGGCGCCGGCGTCAAGCTGGATAAGGAACTCCAGGAACAGCAGAACCAGCGTGGCCAGCGCGGCGAACAGTGTCGCGAGGCGCCGGTTCACCAGGATGGCGCCGCCGGCCACCGCCACCAGCATGAGCATCGCCAGCCCCGGGTCCTGGGCGCCGGTGGTGTAGATCAGCACGCTCAGGATCACGATATCCAGCACCGTCTGGGCGCCCACCTGCAGCGAGACGAAGCGGTGGTACTGGTAAGCGAGTACCAGCGCCACCACGGCGACGGTGAGGTAGATCAGGGCAATCTGCAGGAACAGCACGGGCTGCTCGGAGCGGATGAGCAGCGTGTCCTGGTCGGTGAGGAAGGCCAGGCTCAGCATCAGCGCTACCAGGACGCGGTAATAGGCGAACAGCCGCAGCGGACGCCAGGTGTAGCGTTCCTGGCCGCTGCTCGTCGTGCCGCCGATGCGCTCGCCGAGAGTGCTCAAGACGAGGTGCCTCCTGCCGTGCCCGGAATCCGCATGGAGCGCCGCATTATAGAGCTTAAGCCGGTGTGGGACTGTGACGTGATTCCGGGCCCCGCTTTGATTTACGCCGGCTGTTGGTGGAGAATTGCGGTTCCATTTTCTCGGGAGGTCGGGCGCTACCATGAATCTTCACGAGTACCAGTCCAAAGAACTGTTCTCCGAATACAACATTCCCATCCCCAAGGGCGATGTCGCTGCGTCGGCTGACGAGGCCGTGGCTGTGGCCGACAAACTGGGCGGCAGCGTCTGGGTTGTGAAGGCACAGGTGCATGCCGGTGGCCGTGGCAAGGCCGGTGGCGTGAAGGTCTGCAAGAGCAGGGACGAGGTCCGCGAGTACACCCAGTCCATCCTCGGCACCCGGCTGGTGACGCACCAGACGGACGACAAGGGCATGCCCATCAACAGCGTGATGGTGGAGCAGGGGCTCGACATCAAGTCGGAGCTCTACCTGGGCGCCGTGGTGGATCGGGCGACCAAGCGCATCGTGTTCATGGGCTCCGTTGCGGGCGGCATGGATATCGAAGAGGTGGCCGCCACCGAGCCGGAGAAGATCATCACCGTGGCCGTGAACCCGGTGGCCGGGCTGCAGGGCTTTCAGGCCCGCCAGTTGGGCTTTGCCATGGGCCTGGACGGCAACCAGGTGAAGCAGCTCGTGAAGGTGATGGACGGCCTCTACCGCCTGTTCGTCGACAAGGACCTGAGCCTGATCGAGATCAACCCGCTGATCATTACCGGTGAGGGCGAGCTGCTGTCGCTGGACGCCAAGCTCAATGTCGATGACAACGCCATCGAGGTGGGCCGGCAGAAGGCCATCGAGGCCATGTACGACGCCTCCCAGGAGGACCCCACCGAGGTCGAGGCGGCGCAGCACAACCTGAACTACATCACCCTGGACGGCAACATCGGCTGCATGGTCAATGGTGCCGGCCTGGCCATGGCCACCATGGACGTGGTCAAGGTCCACGGCGGCGAGCCGGCCAACTTCCTGGACGTGGGGGGTGGCACCAACACCGAGCGCGTGGCCGCGGCGTTCAAGCTGATCCTCTCCAGCAAGTCCGTGGAAGGGGTGCTGGTCAACATCTTCGGTGGCATCGTCCGCTGCGACATGATCGCCGAGGGCATCATCAACGCGGTGAAGGAAGTGGGCGTGAGCGTCCCCGTGGTGGTCCGCCTGGAGGGCACGAACGTGGAGCAGGGCAAGGCCATGCTGAAGGACAGCGGGCTCGACCTGATCGCCGCCGACGACCTCTCCGATGCGGCGAAGAAGATGGTCGCCGCCGTCGGCAAGGCCGCCTGAGTCCACGCCACCGAATCACTGCGAGGTTGTTGTAATGAGTATTCTTGTCGACAAGGACACCAAGGTCATCGTCCAGGGCTTCACCGGGAAGCAGGGCACCTTCCACGCCACCCAGGCGCTTGAGTACGGCACCCGCATCGTCGGCGGTGTCACGCCCGGCCGCGGTGGTGAGACCCACCTGGATCTGCCGATCTTCAACACGGTGAAGGACGCCGTGCGGGAGACCGGTGCCCAGGCCTCCATGATCTACGTTCCCGGCGGTTTTGCCGCCGACGCGATCCTCGAGGCGGCGGATGCCGGCATCAAGGTGATTGCCTGTATCACCGAGGGCATCCCGGTGCTGGACATGCTCAAGGTCAAGGCGGCGCTGGCTTACTACGACGATGTGCGGCTGATCGGCCCGAACTGCCCGGGCATCATCACGCCGGATGACTGCAAGATCGGCATCATGCCCGGCCACATTCACCAGAAGGGCCGCATCGGCATTGTCTCGCGCTCCGGTACGCTCACCTACGAGGCGGTCAAGCAGACCTCGGACCTTGGCCTGGGGCAGAGCACCTGCGTGGGCATCGGCGGCGA
>SLMR01000320.1 GCA_007133445.1 Aquisalimonas sp.
CACACCATGGTGCTCACCGTCGGGCCCATGGCGCTCAGCGTCCACCGCAGCCCCCGCGAGTGGCTGATCCGTCACAACAGCAAGGGAGACATGTACTCCGACGCCGTTCTCCTGGAGCAGTACCACGAAGTCCGTCACGAAGCCGAGGATCGCAGCGAACTGCGTTTCGTCGTCTCCGATGACAGCCCCGACATGCGCGTTGCGGTCCGCCTTCCTGATCGCGGTATCGTCTCGCGGCCCATTACGCCGCTGAACGTGCCGGCCGGCGAGACCGTGCGGCTGTATCTGAGTTATCCCCTCTGGGTCCAGTTACTGGCAGGGCCGCAGCAGCGGCAACTGCTGGAATTCCCCAGCAACCGGCTGTCGGATACCTGGTTCGGCGAGAACACCCGGGACGGCGTGCTCTGCTACGCCACCCGCAGCCGCTGCCGACTGAACCTGGACGATTACCCGCATCTGCCTTATCGCGCCATTACGCCGCTGGTGATTAGCAACCAGGCCGACGAGACGTTGTTGCTGGACAAGGTGCGGCTGCCGGTGTCCACGCTCAGCCTGTATCGTGACGGTGAAGGCCGGTTCTGGAGCCAGGAGGTCACGCTCACGCGTCAGGCCAAGGGGGGGATGGCCGATCTGACCCTTGGTTCCGGCGCGCCGTCCGAGGCAGGTCGTGCCGAGCGCATCGCGGAGCCGCGGGAGACGCCGCAGCGCAACACCCTGGTGCGTGCCTTCAGCGCGCTGTTCTGATCCGTAATACGACGCCGGCCGTGCCGCTGCGCGGCGCGCCGGCCCGACGAGGGAGAGCCGCTCGTGGGAGATTTCGGGGCAAGCCTGTGGAACCAGCTGCTGGCGGTGAACTGGGCCGGCTGGCTGCAGGCGCTGATCGTGCTGCTGGTTGGCTGGCTGCTGGCGCGGCTGGTGTCGCGGACCGCGGCACGCCTTGCCGCCCTGCACCTGGACCTGCACCAGACCACGATCCTGCGTCGGGTGGTGTTCTACGTGATCCTGGGGCTGGTGATCGCCACCGCGCTGCACCAGCTGGGCTTCCGCCTTGGCGTGCTGCTGGGGGCCGCGGGCGTTCTCACCGTGGCCATCGGCTTTGCCTCGCAGACGTCCGCCTCCAACCTCATCAGCGGACTGTTCCTGATCGCCGAACGCCCATTCCAGATCGGCGACTTCGTGCAGATCGGCGAGACCACCGGCGAAATCCTTGCCATCGATCTGCTTTCGGTGAAGCTGCGCACCCGGGACAACCTGTTCGTGCGCGTGCCCAACGAGACCCTGGTCAAGTCCCAGGTCACCAACTTCTCCCGTTTCCCCATCCGCCGCTTCGACATGAAGGTCAGCGTGGCCTACAAGGAGGATCTGGACCGGGTGAAGAAGACCCTGGAGTCCGTCAGCGACGCCAACCCGCTGGCGCTGGAAGAGCCCAAGCCGCAATTATTCTTCCTGGCCTTCGGCGACTCCGGTATCGAGTTGCAGTATTCCGTGTGGACCGTGCGGGAGAACTTCATGGAACTGCGTAACGGCCTGCCCATGGAAGTCAAGAAGGCCTTCGACGCCGCCGGTATCGAGATCCCGTTCCCGCACGTCAGCCTCTACGCCGGCAGCGCCACCGAGCCCTTCCCGGTCCGCCATGCGCCCGGCGAGGGCCCTGCACCGCGGAGGGTGGATGATCCAGGTCAAGAAGAACCGGGGAACAGCAGGTAAACTGGGCAGTCGCCCCGTCCTCCGCGCCCCGGATCGAAGCCACCATTAGCAACGGCAGGACAAGGTATCCATGTCCGATTTTCTCTCACTGAAAGGCAAGCGCGGCCTCGTGGTCGGCGTCGCCAATGAGGATTCCATCGCCTGGGCCTGCGCCCGCGCATTCCACGATCTGGGGGCGGAACTGGCGCTCACCTACGTGAACGACAAGGCCCTGCCCTGGGTCCGCCCCCTGGCGCAACGCGTCAACGCGCCGCTGTTCCTGCCCTGTGACGTACGCGAGGAAGGCCAGCTCGAATCGGTCTTCGAGACTATCGACCAGGAGTGGGGACAGCTCGATTTCCTGTTGCACTCCATCGCCTTCGCCCCCAGAGGCGACCTCCACGCCCGGGTGGTGGACAGCAGCCAGGCCGGTTTCCTGCAGGCCATGGACGTCTCCTGTCACAGCTTCCTGCGCATGGCACGGCTGGCCGAGCCGCTGATGCCGCAGGGCGGGGCGCTGCTCACCGTCAGCTTCTACGGTGCCGAAAAAGTGGTGGAAGACTACAACCTCATGGGGCCAGTCAAGGCCGCCCTGGAAGCGAGCGTCCGCTACGCTGCCGCCGAACTCGGACCCAAGCACATCCGCGTGCACGCCCTCTCCCCGGGGCCGCTCAAGACCCGGGCCGCCTCCGGCATTCAGCGCTTCGACGAACTGCTGGAGCGGGCGCGGCGGCGCGCGCCCCAGGACAGCCTCGCCGACATCGACGACGTCGGCGCCATGGCCGCCTTTCTGGTCAGCGATCGCGCCAGGACGCTGACCGGCAATACCACCTACATTGACGCCGGCTACCACATCGTCGGCTGACTGCAAGGACACCCGCATGGCCAGCAAGAACCACGCAGACGACCCGGAACTGAAAAAGCATCGCCAGCTTCAGCGCCTGCTGCAGCAGGCGCAGGGGCTGGAGACCCTGCGCACCGCCGTGGTCCACCCGGTGGACGGGCCAAGCCTCTCCGGGGCGCTCGAAGCCCGCGACCGGGACCTGATCGAGCCCGTCCTGGTCGGGCCCGAGGCCAAGATCCGCGCCTGCGCCGACGAGCACGGCCTGGAACTGGGTGATGTTGAAATCATCACCACCGAGCACAGCCACGAGGCCGCCGAGCGCGCGGTGGAGCTGGCCGCCCGCGGCTACGTGGGTGCGCTCATGAAGGGCAAGCTGCATACCGACGAGCTCATGCGCGCCGTGGTCACCCGCAGGAGCGGGCTGCGCACGGAACGGCGCATGAGTCACGTCTGGGCCATGGACGTGCCCACCTATCCGCGCCCGCTGCTGATCACCGATTCCGCGCTCAATATCGAACCGGACCTTCTGGCCAAGGCCGATATCACCCGCAACGCCATCGAACTGGCACAGGCCCTGGGGGTCGAGCGGCCGCTGGTGGCGATTCTGTCCGCCACCGAGGAAGTGAATCCGCAGATGCGCTCGACCATCGATGCCGCCGCGCTGTGCAAGATGGCCGACCGGGGCCAGATCCGCGGCGGGCTGCTGGACGGCCCGCTAGGGTTCGACAACGCCATCTCCGAGGAGGCGGTGCGCACCAAGGGCATCCGCTCCGAGGTGGCCGGCCGCGCGGACATCCTGCTGGCGCCGGACCTGGAGTCCGCCAACATGCTGGGGAAGCAGCTCCACTACCTGGCGGACGCCGAGGCGGCGGGCATCGTCCTCGGGGCGCGCGTGCCCATCGTGCTCACCAGCCGCGCGGATGATCTGTTCTCCCGCGCCGCCTCCTGCGCCATCGCACTGCTGCTGGCCCACTATCGCTCCTTGGGGAGAACGCCGTAATGGGGGATCAGCGCCTGCTGGTGCTCAATGCCGGCTCGTCCAGCATCAAGTTCGCCGTGTATGCCGCCGATGGCGACCTGCGCGAACCCGACTGGCACGGTCAGGCCGACGGCCTCGGGGGCAGCCGCGCGCGCTTCCGGGTATTCAGTGCCGGGAAGGCGCCGCAGGTGAACGAGACCCTGCCCGCGTCCGGTCACCGCGAGGCCCTGGAACGGCTGCTCGACTGGCTGGACGAGGCCGTGGGCTATCGCAATCTGTTGGCCGCGGGTCACCGCGTCGTTCACGGCGGCACGGATTTCCATGCTCCGGTGCGCATGACCGAGGCCAACATGGCCGCGCTGGAGAATCTGAGCAGCCTGGCGCCCCTGCACCAGCCCCACAACCTGGCGCCGGCCCGGATTCTGGCCGAACTGCGGCCGGAACTGCCCCAGGTGGCCTGCTTCGACACCGCCTTCCACCGCACCCAGCCGGCCGTGGCCCAGCGCTTCGCCATTCCCCGGGAATGGACGCAGCGCGGCGTGCTGCGCTACGGCTTCCACGGCCTCTCCTACGAGGCCATCGCCGAGCGGCTGGGAGAAGAGCATCCGGAGCTGCTGCAGGGGCGGGTCATCGTCGCGCATCTGGGCAACGGGGCCAGCCTCTGCGCCATGCACGGCGGCACCAGCGTCGCCACCAGCATGGGCTTCACGGCCCTGGATGGCCTGCCCATGGGGCAGCGCTGCGGCGCCCTGGACCCGGGCGTGGTGCTGCACTTCCTGGAGCAGGGACTGAGCCGGGAAGAGGTTCAGGACATGCTCTACCATCGCTCTGGCCTGCTCGGCATGTCCGGCGTCAGCCACGACATGCGTGAGCTGCTCGGCAGCGACGACCCTGCTGCCGCCGAGGCCGTGGCCACCTACACTTACCGCGCCGCCCGGGAAATGGGCTCCCTGGCCGTGGCTTTGGGCGGGCTGGACGCGCTGGTGTTCACCGCCGGCGTGGGCGAGAACGCCGCCGCAGTGCGCGAGGCCATCGTTGCCCACCTGGGCTGGCTCGGCTTCCGCATCGACGCCCCGGCCAACGCCGACAACCAGCGCGTGGTCAGCAGCGCCGACAGCCGCCCCGTGCTGGTGGTGCCCACCGATGAAGAGGGCATGATCGCCCGGCACACGCTGAAGTTGCTATCTTGAGGGCAGGCAACGACGGCGACCAGGGAGCCGCCCATGAAACGCGTTTACAGCGCCCATAGCCCGCTCCTGGTCGGGCACATGCGCAACGTCCTGGAAACCGAAGGCATCCGTTGCGTGACCCGCAACATGGGCCTTGTCGGCGGTGCCGGCGAGCTGCCGCCCACGGCGGTGTGGCCGGAACTCTGGGTGGAGCGGGAGATCGACTACGAGCGCGCGGAACGGGTGGTGCAGGAAGCGCTGGAGGCGCCGACCACGGCGGCAGGGGACACCTGGCGCTGCCGGGGGTGCGGCGAGGAGCTGGAGCCGCAGTTCGAGCAGTGCTGGAACTGCGGTGGCGAGAAGCCGGTGAGGCG
>SLMR01000088.1 GCA_007133445.1 Aquisalimonas sp.
CCACGGTCATGCAGCGGGCGACAAGGTGCTACAGGAACTCGCCGAACTGCTCCGCCGTTGCGCCCGGGCGAGCGAGCTCATTTTCCGTAAGGGTGGCGATGAGTTCCTCATTGCACTTAGCCACACCAGCCTCGCCGGAGCGCGGCTGCTGGCGGAACGGCTCTGTCGGGCCGTGGACCGCCACGGCTTCCGGTATCAGGGCGAGGAGCTTTCGGTATACGTCAGCATCGGCGTGACGTCGCTGAACGCCGACGACACGATCGAGGGCCTGCTTGAGCGCATGGACACCGCGCTCTACGCCGCCAAGGGCTGCGGGTGCAATCAGGTGGTCCACGCCTGAGCCGCGCCAACGGTGGTCAGGACCCATCAATCGCCTGGAGCTCACGGACCCAGGCGCCACCCTCGCGCAGTGCCTCGGGCAGCGCGTCGCGGCGCTCGCGTGCCTGTTCGCGATCGTCGTCTGCGCCGGCGACAACCAGGTACCAGTCCTCCCCGTCGCGACGGGCCTGCAACAGGTGGAGTTCTGCCGCGTCGGCATGATTGTCCATCCACGCATGCACGGTTTCCGGGTCGTGGGCGGCGACCAGCTGGATGGTCCAGGCGTCGGCGGACTGCTCGTCCCGCCAGGTGCGACCGTCGGCCAGCGCCCGTTCGAGGTCCGACTTCTGTTCGGGTTCGGGTTCGGGTTCGGGTTCCGGTTCTGTCGCCGTGTCTTCCTCCTGTTCCGGGGCGACGTCGCTCGAATCGTCGTCGGCTGGAGCATCGGGGTCGTCCTCCGGAGGAATGTCCAGGTCGGGATGCGGGATCAGTGCTTCGGTGGGCTCTGCATCGGTGGGCGGCGGTCCGTCGTCAGCCGGGGTGATTGCCGCGGTCTCCTTGACTTCAGGCTCGTCCTCACCGGGATCGTCAAGGACTAAGACCACCGCAAGCAGGGAGCCAACAAGCATCACCGTCGCGACGGACACCAGGCCGACGCCGCGTCGGGAGACATTCGGCAACAAGCCTTCAGGGAACGCCGGCAGCTGGCGCTGCCACCGCGTGCGATGCGGTCGGGTGCTGCGGGCCCCACCCAGTTGCCGACGTGCCGCTTCGAGGATAGCTCCCGGCTGGCCTCCACTGCCCTCGACGATGGTGTCGACGTCCAGCGACGCCAGAAGCTGGCCTTCGATATCGCCGTTCGCCCTCAGGGCCTGCTCGAGAAAGGCTCGTGCCGCGGAGGGGTCGAGCCCCTGCAGGGACAATGTCACCGGGTCCGCTTCTTTTCCGCGGAGCTTCGCCAGCCGCAATGCCAGTTCCGGTGAGCCCGACAACAGCAACCCCATGGGTGAAGCACCCTCGGACCGGGTCTGCTCGCGCACCGCGAGGAGCGCGGCGAGCACGTCGTCACCCAGCGTGTCCGCGTCATCCAGGGCGAGCACTATGGGCTGTCCACTCCGGCAGAGAGCGGTCAGCCTCTCCACTGTATGGGCCCGGACGCGGTCCGGTGCGCCAGAGTGCGGCGGTGGTAATTCAAGGTGGTCAAGCAGGCCGAGCAGCAGATCCGTGACCGTGAGGTCGGACTCCGCGTGTACGGCGTAGATGGCCAGGCCGTGATCGCTGCGGGCGAGCATGTGGCGCAATATATGCGTTCGCCCACTGCCCGGATCACCCTGCAGAACCACGACCTGCTCCCCGGCCTGGAGGTGCTGGAGCAGGAGGTTGGCAACGGTTTCCCGCTCGCCGTCCGGGTAATGGAACGTGGCGCGCAGGCCACCGCCCGTGTGGGGGTCGTTATCGTTGCCGGCCATGGCGTCGTCCTCGCTACCGTGCCTCGCAAGCCATTGTGCGTGCCACGGGCGTGTGGGCCAAGCTCACAGGCGTCGGCACACGTCTCGCGCCGGCGGGAGTGTTGACACCCCCGGAAGCGCTTCGTATCATGCGCGCCATCTTGGTTATGGCCAAGGCATAGCGTCCCCATCGTCTAGAGGCCTAGGACACCGCCCTTTCACGGCGGTAACAGGGGTTCGAATCCCCTTGGGGACGCCACTTATTTTTCCCTCCGATTATGTGTATTCCCGATATGCGGGGAGATGTTCCCGATTCCGATGGCCCGTCGTCGTTGGTATGGTGATCTGCGCATCCGTCAACCAGTGCGTCGCCAAGGGATTGAGGTGCGTACGTGACCACGGCTTTCCGGTCCGAACATGAACGAATTGGATCGACCGGGAGACGATGCCAGGAAGCCTGACATCCGTCTTGATACCGGCAACTCCATACACGCGCCGGACGGTCCCGCGACTAGGGACGATTTTCCTGGCGAACCCGCACGGCAAGGTGAGCTGCGCCGACCCCCTCGGCGGCACGGGCACGGACAGGTCCAGATAATCGGCGGCCCGGGCGAACATGATTACGAGGTCGCGCTGGTGCCTTCCGCCGATGATTTTCTGGCACGTCTTGAGGGTGATCGCACGCTGGCTCTGGATCTTCTGAGCGCGCTGGCGGCCAGTGTGGCGGCGCACCAGGCGGATGTGCGGGAGGCGTGGTCGCGCGGGGATACGGATGGCCTGCGGCGGCAGGTTCACACGCTAAAGGGGATGTTTGCCAACATGGCCATGGATGCCGCCGCCGCCCGTTGCGTTGAACTGGAGGCGGCGCTGGACCCCGACGGCAGCCATGGTGACGCGGCAGCCCGTTATGAGCGGCTGCTGGCCACGGTGATGGCTGCCGGCCCCGCGGTTGAGGAACTGGCGCAGCGGCTGCGCCAGTAGCTCTAGTTGTGTTCTCGCCGCAGCGTCCACGGCATGGGTGCAGGTGAGGCGGGATTGCTTTAGGGTCGCAGGTGAGCGCCTCCGCTTGGCGCCGCGATTGACTATCTGCCGCAATCGAGCGAGAGGGGCGCCATGCCGTTGAAAACAGACTACTCCGAGGACGACGGCGAACTGATCATTCGCGTCAGTGGCCAGTTCGACTTCGGCCTGCACCGGGACTTCCGCGACGCCTATCGCAATGCCTCCGGAGTTCGGCGTTTCGTCGTCGATCTGGCAGAAACCGAATACATGGACAGCTCGGCGCTGGGCATGCTCCTGCTGTTGCGCGAGCACGCGGAGACCAACAGTGCCCAGGTGGAGCTGCGCAACGTGGGTGGCGAACTGGAGCGCATCCTGCGGATAGCGAACTTCCATCAGCTCTTTCCCATTCGCCACTGATCCGTCATCACCATGAACTCCTTGGAGCGCCAGGCCGGCCCTATCGACGAAGCCAGTGCGCCGCCGAGCGATTGCGTGACCGTGCTGGTGGTGGACGATGAGCCGGTCAACCGGCAGCTGTTGCAGGGGATGCTAAGGCACAGGAACGGCATCCGGTTCCTGGTAGCGGCCGACGGCGCGGACGCCGTGAACCGGGTGGCTGAGGAACGGGTGGATCTGGTTCTGATGGATGTGCTCATGCCCGGCATGGACGGCTACGAGGCTACCAGGCGCATCAAGGCGCTGGATACGGATGGCTATACGCCGGTGCTGTTCGTCACCGCCCTCAACGATGACGAGCAGCTGGCCCGCTGCGTTGCCTGCGGGGGAGACGATTTCATTGCCAAGCCGGTTAGCCGGGTGCAGCTCAATGCGCGGGTGGATTCCTGGCTGCGTATCGGCCAGGTCTATCGCACCATGCGGCGGCAGCGGGATGCTCTGGATGCCTACCAGCGGCGGAACGAGGTGGACCAGTCGATAGCCCGGGACGTGTTGCAGCGCGTGACAGCCTCCGAGGTACTCGAACGCCACGGAGTGGTTTACCACTATCGCGCCGCAGACATTCTCAGCGGTGACATGTTGCTGGCCGCAGAAGCCCCGGACGGCCGCTGCTTCTTCATGCTGGCGGATTTCACTGGCCATGGCATCGCCGCGAGCATTGGCACGGTGCCTGCGGCGGATCTCTTCTATGGCGCGGTGGGCTCCGGCGCCGGGCCGGAGGAGCTGCTTGCGCGCATCAACCGCAAGCTCTACGACTATCTGCCGGCCAACCTGTTCATGGCCGCCACTCTGCTGACGCTCGATCCAGCAAGCCGAACCGTGCACGTGTGGAACGGCGGCATGCCCGACGTGACGTATCGCGCGTCGGACGGCAGTGTCGGGCGGGTGGCGTCCTCGCATTTGCCGCTCGGAGTGCAGCCCCGCTTCGGGGTGGCCGAGTGCACGGCACTGGAGGCCCCGCAGAGCGTCTGGGCGGTGAGCGACGGTGTGCTGGAGGCCCGCAATAGCCACGGTACCCAGTTCGGGGCCCACCTGGCGCGACAGGTGCTGTGCGACGGCGGCGTCGCGCTTCTGGCCGAGGCCGTGGACGGGCATCAGGCGGAGGCCCGTGACGACATCACCATGCTGGAGTTGCGGCCGGGGGAATTCGTGGACTGCGACTCCAGGGCGGCGGCCGACGAGGTGCCCCGCGACTGGGCGTTCAGTGTGGAGATGGATGCACGGGCACTGCGGGAGATCTCCCCGCTGCAACCCATTGCCGACGGTGTGGCACGGATGGAAGGGCTGGGCGAGGAGTCACGCCAGGCACTGCTGACGGTCCTTGCTGAGTTATACTCCAACTGCCTGGAACACGGGGTGCTGGGTCTGGACTCGAACCTGAAGAGTTGTCCCGAGGGTTTCACGGCATACTACGAGGGGCGGCAGAAGGCCCTGGCCGACCTGCGCGGTGGACGGGTCCGTATCCAGATCGATCGGCGCAGCGACGACCAGGGCCCGTTCCTGGTGATCCGCATGGCCGACTCGGGCAGGGGGTTCGACCACCAGCGTGCAATGCGTGGCGAAACACTCTCCGAACGGGCACTCTCGGGCCGGGGCATAAGCCTCATTCAGGGTATCTGCGAGTCGTTGACCTACCACGGTCGCGGCAATCAGGTCGAAGCACGCTATCGCTTGCACAGGGATTCACACAGGCACGGACGCTCGGACTCTTGAGGTGACGTGTCATTGCTGTTGAAACCATGAGACCCGGTCTTCACGCGATCGTCGGCAAGGTCCCGGCGTTGTCCGGCGAATCACTGGTGGTGGCCGATGCGCGTGAGCCCGACCA
>SLMR01000028.1 GCA_007133445.1 Aquisalimonas sp.
CGCGACCGTTCACCGGCACCGACTGTTCGCCGGTATTGCCGGACTCGGCATCGAGCACCACCGTACCATCGGGAGCGCGCAGTTCCACCGGGCCGCTCAGGTTGACGATCAGTTCCTCGACGCCCCCGACCCTGAAATAGTCGGGAACGCCGTCACCGCGCGTCCGAAACCCCTCCGGCGCATACGCGGAGGTCTGCTCGGCATCCGAGTTGATCACGTCAACCCGTTCGGCGCCGGGGAAATCAAGCTGGTATATGCCGGGTTCGGCCGCTGCGGGCACCGTCAGGCGAACATGCCAGCGGTGCGGGTCGGCGCGGTGACCGCTCGCGGGCTGAACGCTGAGTTCGATAATGTCTACCAGGTGGTGCAGGATTCTTCGGAACAGTTAGAAACCCGGATTGATGAACTAATCGAAGAAGAATTACCGCCCGCGGTAGATGCTTATTTAGATACAGAACTACCCCCCCTAGTCGAAGGGCTGGCCCAGCCTTTCGTGGACGACGCGGAAGCGGCGCGAGACTCGGCCCAAAGCAGCGCCAGCAGTGCGGCCAGCAGCGCCAGCAGTGCGGCCAGCAGCGCCAGCAGTGCAAGCACGGCCCGGAATGAAGCTCTAAGCGCTAGGGACGATGCGCAAACGGCACGTAACCAGGCCCAAGGCGCCGCGCAGACAGCAACAGATGCTGCGGCAGAGGCGGAAGACTTGGTAACTCAGGCCACCAGTGGGTTTGTTGGGTTTGAGGAGGGCATTGGTTACGATTTCGGCAGTATCACCACTGCTATGACATATTTTGACCGTGATTGGGGTTCAATCATGGATTCTGTTTAACGGAGGATGATTCGATGGCTACTGAAGTCCGTTGGCGTCGTGGTACGCAAGCCGAGCATGACGAATTTGTTGGGGCTGAGTCGGAAGTAACGGTTAATACAACAGATCGGTCCTTGCATGTGCATGATGGTGTTACCCCGGGGGGGCGAAAGTTGATCCCTGTAGCCGAAGGCGAGGATGTGGACGCGCTGCGGGGCGCGGCGGGCAAGAGTGTTGGCACCCAAGCCGACCACGAAGAACCAGAAGGTAAGGCTCTTCTCGTCCGACTTGACTACCTTGAGGCCGCCCTAGGCATCGACACCGCCGGGCCGGCCGGAGCGAACGTGCTTGCGGCTGTTGGACGCGGCGCAATCGTCGAGAGCGATTCTAACTCCAACGGTGAGTTTATTAAGTATGCCGATGGTACTTTGATTTGTACGAATACTCAAACTGGCGTTCCCTCAGCATCTGGTGTTACGCAAACAAGTGATTGGGTTTTCCCCGCGCCTTTTTCAACAAGTCCGCTAAGATATGTTCAATTTCAAGCAAGAGTAAGTGAAATAGATGCCTCAGTAAACCACGCAATAATGCAAAGAATCAACAATCAGGATAGTAGGACAACTAAAGCAACCTACTTCTGGAGAATTTCGAATGGCAGCTTAAATGTGCGTAGAGCGCTATTTGCAATTGGACGTTGGAAATAAGGAGCAAACATGAAAATTAACCTATCACCGCAGCGCAGTGACGACACGCTAACAGTAGTCAAACAAGGAGACATTCTAACCATCAACGGCGAACCCATCGACCTCTCCGGCGATTGGGTAAAGCTGGAGCCTGATGCAGAAGGCGAGTCGCTGGAGCCGACAGGCTACTTGCTGGCTGGCGACCGCGACCCGGACACCGGGGAAATCACCCTGACTGTCCGTGCGCCGCATAAAGCCAATGCGCCTGAGTCAGAGCGGTTTCCTGAGCCGATTGAGTTGCAGGATGGGGAATCCGTGACGTTCCCGAGGGAGGTGGATGATGCGTAAGGTCACACAGAATGAGATGGACGAGCGGCGGCTTGCAAGCGCCCGCACCGCCGCCTACAGCCGCATCAAAAAAGGCCACGCCGACGCGCTTGCCGACCTCCGCGACCGCTATCCGCAGACTGAACGGGAGGGCTGGCACGAGCTGGTGGCCGACGCGAAAGACGGCGGCGGCGAGTGCATCGAACGCTACGCCGACGAGCTGGGGATCTCTGTCGAGGATTCCGTCAGTCGCGTGCTGTCTGCCCGGCAGGGGTATCGCACGGGGTATGGGTCCGCGACTGGCAAGCTGACAAAGCTGCGCGATCAGGTAGACGCGGCGGAGACGGTCGAGGGGCTGGAGGCCATTGAGTGGTGAGGTATTTTTCAGCTACTGGCGACCCCAACCTCGTCTGCAAGTGCGGTGAGTGCGGGCTGGGGTTTGACGACATGAGCGAGGCGTTCATGCTGCGGCTGGACGAGGCCCGGCACCAGGCCGGTGTGCCGTTCGTCATCAACAGCGGCATCCGGTGCCCGGAGCACAACCAGCGCGTCAGCTCCAGCGGGCCGGACGGGCCGGACGGGCCGCACACCACTGGTAAGGCAGTGGACATCCGGGCCACGGACTCCCGCACGCGGTTCAGGATCCTGCAGGCGCTCATTGACGCGGGCTTCCACCGCATTGGGATCGCCCGCACGTTCATCCACGTTGACAACAGCGGTCAGCACGACCCGGAGGTAGTGTGGCTCTATGACTGACCACGCCAACCATCCGAACCCGGAGCGACTGTGGCGTCATCGTCGCTGGATGGCCTGGAGTGGGCTATGCTTCTCGGGAGGCACCTGGGCCACTGGCATGGTCGTGTCCACAATCAGCCCCGAGCACGCGGCCACTGCCCTCCACCCGCTGGTGGCCATGGGATTTTGGGGCGGGCTGGTGCCAATGGGCGCCTACATCGGCAACTGCGCCCTCGACAAACTCGCGGAGGTCCGCCATGGTTGACTGGATTAAGGCCAGGCTTGCTTGGGTCGGTGCGGGGTTCGCTGCGCTTGCGGCTTTCGCCGCCATGTTCTACCGCAGCCAGCGCGACCGGGCCCGGCACCGTGCCGAGAATGCCGAGCGCGAGGCCGAGCACCAGGAGCAACGCGCAGAGACCCGTAACCGCGTCGAGGCGGCCCGCAACGAGGTCCGCCGGGAGTCAGCATCCAATGAGCGTAAGCAGCAAGAGCGCAAGAGCCGCGGGGATCGCCCTGATCGCTTCGGTGATGGTCGGCTGCGCGACGACGACTGAGACCGTCTTCGTTGGGCCTGAGTGCGATGTACCGCCCCGCCCGGTGCTGCCGGAGATCGCCAGCGAGCGCATGGACGACCTGTCCGACGAGACTTACTGGGATCTCATGGACCGTGAGAGGCGTCTAACGGACTGGGGTCTGGAAATGGAGGCGATGCTGGATGCACTGTGTACGGGTGAGGCTCCCTGATGGCATGCGGACACCAGGCCGTCGCTGGTATGATGAGCCGGACAAACAGAACCCGGGGACACTGGATCGCCGGGAGGGAGACGTGAACTATCAGGCGAGGGGGACACTGTGCCTGAATCTTGGAAGACCATACCGATTAACGCGGGGCTGCTCATCGCACTTGTTGCGGGTGTGGCAGCGACGGTACTCTCGACTTACGGCCTTCAGCTGTGGGTTGATTCTCGGGCTTACGCTGCAGTGGAGCGTCAGCTATCTCCTATAGACCATCGGCTCGGAGCGCTTGAGGGCAACGTAGGCCAGCTTCGCCGCTCACATGAAACCCTGGACCGCGAGGTCAAGATTCTTGGTCAGGGCCAGGAGGAGCGCCACGAAGAGCTTCTGGAGGCCCTACGCAGCGACTGAAGTGCTACCCGTCGTCGGCCTTGCCCATCCCTACGGCTTCGGCCGGCAGGATATGGCACCAGATACCGGCGCCCCCGGGTGCGAGCCGCACGACCTTCGTCTCCTTGATGTTGTCCGCAAGCCAGGCGCGTATGGCAGTCTTGCTGATGCGCTCGTGCTGGAGTAGCGCGTTGAACTCCTTGCGGTGGATCGCTACTTCCCCGTTGCCGAAGTTCCTGGCGATGGGGTCATCCACGACTTCTCCGAGATCCTTCTGACTGCGGCCCCAGTGGCACACGCGCTTGGAGTTCTGCGTCAGCCACTCGGCCAGGGCGTGCTCCGTGCGCTCCTGATCCGTGCGGGTGTCCTGCACGGCGGCCTCCAGCTCCGTCATGGCCTGCTTGACGATCTGGTAGGGGTCCATGTCGATGAGCCCGGCGGCCTTGGCAATAGTGCCGCCCACGAGCGCCGCAGCGGCTGTCCACAGCCCGAAGCGGTTGGCCTCGGCGATGATGTGCTGTTTCTTGATGAGCTGGCAGCAGCGCTCGAACATGGCCGGGATCTCACCGCGCAGCTTGGCGACTTCCTTGAGGAACGGCTCCGCGGCGACGCCGTGGTTGACCCGCATGATCTCGTCCACCCGGGCGCCATCCTTGCCGTCCATTACGTCCCAAAACGTCAGCTCCAGTATCCGCCGGCGGTGCGCTTCCTGCACGTCGCGCTGGTTGAACTCAAGTACCGGCAGGTTGGACGTGATGAAGGGCACGAGCTGCCAGGAGCCGGCCTGCCGGGACTGCCGCGTGCGGGTCAACGCCGCCTTGCCCTGCCCGTTGGCTGCAAGGTAGATGAACTCTGTGAGCTTGTGCGCCGGATACTCCGTGACCTCATCCAGCAGGTACGGCACATGGCGGTTACTGGTCAATTGCTGCTCCACCGCGTTCGCCGTGGCCGATGCGCCTTGGCCCAGTAAGTCCGGGTTGCCGTAGATACTCAGCGCCGTTCGGGCGGCGAGCGTCTTCCCGGCGCCACTGCGGCCCACAAGCGACACAACGGCTGACTGTGCGTTGACGAGGTGCAGGATGGGGCTACCGAACCCGCACAGCAGCGCGAAGGCGTGTCGGGCGTACTTGGGCTTGTCCAGCAGCTTCATGCCCTCGCGCCACTGCTCCAGAGACCCGGAGGGTTTCACCCGGTGGATGGGGTTGCTGCTTTGCACGAGTGCAGGCTGGGCGCCGTCCTTGGTGATGACGCGATCGCCTACGACGAACCCCTCGTTATACCACCCCAGGTGCTCGTGGTACTCCCGGGCCCCCTGCTTCTTGAGCAGTTTCAGTGTGTACTGTCCGATATATGCCACGAG
>SLMR01000096.1 GCA_007133445.1 Aquisalimonas sp.
CCACCAGCAGGGCGCGGACACCCTCACGGAAATCGGGATGACGGGAGGCCTGCACGGCCATGCACAGCTCTCGCCGGAAGCACTCCGCCAGCGACAGGTGACGACCGCCCCGGTACTGGCGGTCGAACACCGCTTGGGACACCGGGCACGCCCGGGTCAGCCCCTTGGCCACGGATTCCAGGGATTCGTCCGTTTCCGCCGCCCGGTGAATGGCGTCTACCACCGCCCCAGGCGTGGCGTGGTCTGTGAGGGCCTGGATGCGGGCGAAGCGGTCCATGAACGGCGTCGGCCCGGAGGCATCATGAGCCTGCCAAACGGCACCCAG
This sequence comes from Aquisalimonas sp., assembly GCA_007133445.1. Next base: position 326 of record SLMR01000096.1, read on the forward strand.
TGCCTGGCTGGCGGCCTCGTGGCGCTCCAGGTCGGTACGGCCCCAGCGGGCGCTGGTCAGGGCATCCACCACCGTCTCGCGCTGGTCCGAGGCGATCATGTAGTCACCCAGCCCCAGTTCGAAGATGTCCGAACCGAATACGTGCTCGCCGGTGATGCCCAGGTAGTAGCCGGTGCGCCCCGGCATGCGGTTGAGGAAGAAGGTACCGCCCACGTCGGGGAACAGCCCCAGGGGCATCTCCGGCATGGCCAGGCGCGAGCGCTCGGTAAGAATGCCGTGGCTGGTGCCGGCCAGTAGCCCCACGCCGCCGCCCATGACGATGCCGTCCGCCCAGCAGATGATCGGCTTGGGATAGGTATGGACGGTGTAGTCCAGACGGTACTCCGTGGTGAAGAAGCGCTCGGCCACGGGCGCCGGGTCCCCCGGGGCGTGCTGCTTCATGTCGTGGTACAGGCTGACCACGTCACCGCCGGCACAGAACGCCTTCTCGCCGGTGCCCTCCAGGAACACGCCGGCCACGGAATCATCGCCGGCCCAGTCGTCCAGGGCGGGCTGCAGGGCATCGATCATGGCCTGACTCAGGGAGTTCAGCGATTTCTCGGCATTGAGCCGCACGCGCTTCAACTGCTGTCCGTCGGCGGTCTCCAGGCTCTCGATGACGACCGGAGCATCACTCATTACCGGTGCCTCCACTGCGGTTCCCGCTTCTCGACAAAGGCGGCCATGCCCTCCTTCTGATCCTCGCTGGCAAAGATGGAGTGGAACACCCGGCGCTCGAACAGCACGCCCTCGGACAGGGTGGTCTCGTAGGAGCGGTTCACCGACTCCTTGCACATGCTCACGGCCATACGCGACAACCCGGCGATCCGGCCGGCCGTCTTCATGGCCTCGTCCAGGAGCTGGTCCGCGGGGACAATACGGCTGACCAGGCCGGAGCGCTCGGCTTCCTCGGCGTCCATCATGCGGCCGGTGAGGCACATCTCCATGGCCTTGGACTTGCCGACGAAGCGGGTGAGGCGCTGGGTCCCGCCGGAACCGGGAATGGCACCGATCTTGATCTCGGGCTGGCCGAACTTCGCGGTGTCGGACGCCAGGATGAAATCGCACATCATGGCCAGCTCGCAGCCGCCACCCAGGGCGTAGCCGCTCACGGCGGCGATCACCGGCTTGCGGCAGCGCAAAATCTGCTCCCACTCGGCGGTGATGAAATCCTCCTTGTAGACGTCGGCGAAGCCCTTGCTCTGCATCTCGCTGATGTCCGCACCGGCGGCGAAGGCCTTCTCGTTGCCGGTGATCACCATCACCGCCACGTCCTCGTCCTTGTCGAAGGCGGCCAGGGCATCCCCGAGTTCCCGCATGAGGGCGCTATTCAGGGCGTTCAGGACCTTCGGGCGGTTGAGGGTGATCAAACCGATCCCGTCACGCTTCTCGGTCAACAGATTCTCGTAAGCCATGGTGTCCCCAGTCTTGGTCAGTTGATGGGCCGGCCTGGCGCTTGGCTCAGGCCAGCAGATTCTCGCTGCCCGGCGCCAGCAGGCGGCGGGCGATGATCACGCGCATGATCTCGTTGGTCCCCTCCAGGATTTGATGCACGCGCACGTCGCGCACATGGCGCTCCAGAGGGTACTCACGGATGTAGCCGTAGCCGCCGTGGATCTGCAGGGCTTCGTTGCAGATGCGAAAGCCCAGATCCGTGGCCAGGCGCTTGGCCATGGCGCAGTAGGTGGTGGCCTCGGGGTGCTTCGCGTCCAGCCGCGCGGCGCCGAGCCGCACCATCTGACGGGCGGCCACCAGTTCCGTGGCCATGTCCGCCAGCTTGAACTGCACGCCCTGGAACTCGCTCAGTGCCTGCCCGAACTGCTTGCGCTCCACGGCGTAACGGCGCGCGGCATCCAGGGCCGCCGCCGCAGTGCCCACCGAGCATGTGGCCACGTTCAGCCGCCCGCCGTCCAGGCCCTTCATGGCGATCTTGAAGCCGTCCCCCTCTTCGCCCAGGCGATTTTCGGCAGGAACGAAGACGTCCTCGAAGGTGATGCCGCGGGTGGGCTGGCTGTTCCAGCCCATCTTGCCCTCCTTGCGCCCGTAGGTGATGCCCTCGGCGTCCGCGGGCACGGCGAAGGCCGAGACGCCGCCGGCGCCCTCCTTGCCCGTGCGCGCCATCACCACCAGCAGGTCCGTGTCACCGGCGCCGGAGATGAACACCTTGCTCCCCGTGAGGCGGTAGCCATCACCGTCGCGCACCGCCTTGGTCCGCAGCGACGCCGCGTCGGAACCGGCGCCGGGCTCGGTCAGACAGTACGAGGCCAGCTTCTCCCCGGCGGTGAGCTGCGGACACCAGGCCTCGCGCACCTCGCTCTGGCCGAAGGTGGCGACCATCCAGGTGGCCATGTTGTGAATGGTGATGTAGGCGGTGGTGGAGGTGCAGCCACCGGCCAGGGCCTCGAAGATGATGGTGGCGTCCAGGCGTGACAGCCCCAGCCCGCCCACATCCTCGGGGCAGTAGACGCCGCAGAAGCCAAGCTCCCCGGCGAGACGCAGGGTCTCCACCGGGAAGATGCATTCCTCGTCCCAGCGCGCGGCATTCGGGGCCAGTTCACGTTCGGCAAACTCGCGCGCCGTTTCCTGGAACGCGACCTGATCGTCGTTCAGTTCGAAATCCATGCGGACTCTCCGGTGCAGGGGCGGCGCGCGGCCACCCCCGGCAGTCTTACCGCATACTGATGGTCATGTTCGGCCCGGAGGGCAGATCCGCCTCCGGCCAGCGGCTGATCACCGTGCGGGTCTCGGTGTAGAACCGGAACGCCTGCTTGCCGTACGGGTGGAGATCCCCGAAGAACGAGTGCTTGCCACCGGTGAACGAGAAGAACGGCGCCGGCACCGGGATCGGGATGTTGACCCCCACCTGGCCCACCTCGGTCTCGTGCTGGTACTTGCGGGCCGCGGCGCCGGACCGGGTGAAGATGGACGTGCCGTTGCCGTAGGGATTGCTGTTCACGAGCGCAATGGCCTCGTCCAGGGTGTCCACGTGCATGCACAACAGTGCCGGACCGAAGATCTCCTCCCGGTAGACGGTCATGTCGGTCCGTACGTTGTCGATCAGCGTCGGCCCCACCCAGTTGCCGTCCGGATAACCCTCCACGGTGCAGCCGCGACCATCCAGCAGCACATCCGCACCTTCGCCCTCGGCGGTACCGATCAGCCGCTCGACACGCTCCTTGGCCGCCGGGCTGATCAACGGGCCGTAGGCGGCATCCGGGTCATCGGACGGGCCGGGGCGGATGCTTGCCACCGCGGCACGGATGTCGTCCATCCAGCCGCGGGTTTCCTCGCCCACCAGCACGGCTACGGAAATCGCCATGCAGCGCTGGCCGGCGGCCCCGCAGGAGGCGCCCACCAGGTGGTTGATGACCTGCTCCTTGTTGGCATCGGGCATGACCACCATGTGGTTCTTGGCGCCGCCCATGCACTGCACGCGCTTGAGGTTGTGGGTGCCGGTCCGGTAGACGTGGGTGGCGACCGGCACGGAGCCGACGAAGGACACCGCCTTGATGGCCGGATCCTCCAGCAGATAGTCCACCTGCTCCTTGCGGCCGTGCACCACCTGCAGGGTGCCTGCCGGGAAGCCCGCCTCGTGCCAGAGCTCTGCCAGGCGGGTCGGGGTCAGCGGATCCTGCTCCGAGGGCTTGAGCACGAAGGTGTTGCCGCAGACCACGGCCAGCGGGAACATCCACAGCGGGATCATGGCCGGGAAGTTGAACGGCGTGATCCCCGCGCACACGCCCAGGGGATGGACGATGCTGTGGGTATCGATGCCCTTCGCCACGTTCTCGGTCATTTCGCCCTGGGTCAGCGTGGGCACGCTGCAGCCGTGCTCGACCACCTCGATGCCGCGCCAGACGTCACCCTTGGCGTCGGCCATGGTCTTGCCCGTCTCCCGGGCCAGGATTTCCGCCAGTTCGTCGTGGTGCTCCTTGAGCAGGGCCTGGTAGCGCATCAGGCAGCGCATGCGCTCCTGCACCGGCACCTCACGCCAGGACTTGAACGCCTCCTCGGCGGCGGCGATGGCCTGAGCCATTTCCTTGTCCGTGGTCACCGGCGCGCGCCCGATCACTTCCTGGGTCGCCGGGTTGGTGACGTCGATCCAGTCGCCGGTGGTGCTCTGGACGAATTCGCCGTTGATGAGCAGCGGCACGTTGGGAGCGGTCTGGTTCAGGACGGTACTCATCACTTCTCCTCCACCCTGCGATCGCAGGGACTGGTTCCATGGCGGGCGCAGCGTGACCGTTTCAGTCGTACGAGCGCTCGTCCGCAATGACCTTGCCGTCGTTGGGCAGCTCGCCTTCGCCGGCGAGTTTTACGTCACCCCGCATCTTGGTGACCGCTTGCAGGGACTCGGCCACCTTGTCGGCGAAGGCGGCATCCTCCGTGCCGGCTTCCACGTGCAGGGTCATGGCGTCCTTCTCGCTTTCCCGGGTGACCACCAGCCGGGCGCGCCGGATTTCGGCATGGCGCGCCATGATGGCGTTGATCTGTTCCGGCGTGACGAACATGCCCTTGACCTTGGTAGTCTGGTTGGCTCGCCCCATCCAGCCCTTGATGCGAGGCGCCGTACGCCCACAGGGACTGGGCCCGGGCAGGAAGGCCGTCATGTCACCGGTGGCCAGGCGGATCAGCGGGAAGGCGCCGGCCCGCAGCACGGTAACCACCATC
>SLMR01000063.1 GCA_007133445.1 Aquisalimonas sp.
ACGCCGGCCAGGTCCGCGGCAAGATCGGCGAGAGCCTGCGGCAGCATCTGGACGACCTGCCGCTGTCCCGGGAGCTGGCCACCATCCGCTGTGATGTGGCCATGGACCGCAAACCGGCGGACCTGCAGCGGGGCGAGCCGGACATGGCGGCCCTGCGTGACCTGTATCGCCGCCTCGAGTTCTCCGCGTGGCTTTCGCAGCTGGGTGAGGATCCCGGGGAGGCCGGGGAAGCAGGTCTCGGCGGTGATTACGCCATGGTGGTGGAGCAGGAGGAGTTCGATGCCTGGCTCGCGCGGCTGCGGGATGCCGAGCTGTTCGCCTTCGACCTGGAGACCGATAGCCTGGATTACATGGTGGCCCGGATTGTCGGTCTCTGCTTTGCCGTCGAGCCCGGCGAGGCCATCTACATTCCGGTGGCGCATGATGGCCCCGGGGCTGTTGATCAGCTGGACCGCGATGCCGTGCTGGCGGCGCTGAAACCGCTGCTGGAGGACCCGGAGCGGCCCAAGGTGGGTCAGAACCTGAAGTACGACATGAGCGTACTGGCCCGCTACGGCATCCACATGCAGGGCATTCGCCACGACACCATGCTGCAGTCCTACGTGCTGGACAGCACCGCCACCCGTCACGACATGGACTCCCTGGCGCTGAAGTACCTGGGCCGCGGCACCATCAAGTTCGAGGACGTGGCGGGCAAGGGCGCACGGCAGATCACCTTCAACCAGGTGGATCTGGAGCAGGCCACGGCGTATGCCTGCGAGGATGCTGACGTCACGCTGCAACTGCACCGGGAGCTGTGGCCGCGCCTGGAGCGAATTCCCTCCCTGGCCGGTGTCTACCAGGACATCGAAATGCCGCTGCTGCCGGTGCTCTCGCGCATGGAGCGCCACGGCGTGCGCATCGACCGGGAGCTGTTGCAGACCCAGAGCCGAGAACTCGCCGAGAAGATGCAGGCCGTCGAGGCGCGGGCCCACGAAGTGGCCGGTGGTCCCTTCAACCTGGGCTCGCCCAAGCAGATCCAGGAGATCCTGTTCGAGCGCCAGGGGTTGCCGGTGGTGCAGAAGACCCCCAAGGGCCAGCCTTCCACGGCGGAATCCGTACTCCAGGAGCTGGCCGCGGACTACGAGCTGCCCAGCCTGATCCTGGAGCACCGGGGCTTGTCCAAGCTCAAGTCCACCTACACCGACAAGCTGCCCCAGATGTGCAATGCCGACACCGGTCGTGTGCACACCTCGTATCATCAGGCCGTGACCGCCACCGGGCGGCTGTCATCCAGCGACCCGAATCTGCAGAACATTCCCGTGCGCACCGCGGAGGGCCGGCGCATCCGCCAGGCCTTCGTGGCCACACCGGGGTACCGCCTGCTGGCCGCCGACTACTCCCAGGTGGAGCTGCGCATCATGGCGCATCTATCCGGGGACGATGGTCTCCGCCGGGCCTTCGAGCAGCGTCAGGATATCCACCGGGCCACGGCGGCGGAGGTCTTCGGTGCCAGCCCGGAGCAGGTCACCGACGAGCAGCGGCGCGCGGCCAAGGCCATCAATTTCGGCCTGATCTACGGCATGTCCGCCTGGGGCCTGGCGCGGCAGATCGGCGTGGAGCGGGGCGAGGCGCAGCAGTACGTGGACCTCTACTTCGACCGTTTCCAGGGCGTGAAGGCGTACATGGATCGCACTCGCAACCAGGCCCACGAGCAGGGGTTCGTGGAGACGGTGTTCGGGCGGCGGCTCTATCTGCCGGAGATCAACGCCAGCAACCAGCAGCGCCGCCAGTACGCCGAGCGCACCGCCATTAACGCGCCCATGCAGGGCACGGCGGCGGATATCATCAAGCGCGCCATGCTCCGCGTGGACGACTGGCTGCAGGCCGACGAGCCGGACGTGCTCATGGTGATGCAGGTCCACGACGAGCTGGTGTTCGAGGTGCCGGAGAACGACGTGGACGCCGTGGGTGAGCGCATCCGGGAGCTTATGGTCGGCGCCGCCAGCCTGGACGTGCCGCTGGAGGTGGATGTGGGCGTCGGCGCCAACTGGGACGAGGCGCACTGACAGCCGCTGGAAGCGGACAAAGAAAAGGCCCCGGCTCTCGGGGGGGAAAGACCGGGGCCAACGTGACGACCCAGGGGAAGGGTCGTCGAAAGCCCGCTCAACATACAGGGGGGAGAGCGGGCAGCGCCGGGCACTGGCGCACCAAATAAGACCGCTCTGTACAGCAAAAGTTCCGCGGTGGGATCAACGCCCTGGCACTGCTTCAGGCGGCATCACCATCCAGGCCGAACCAGGTGTCCAGCACGCTGCGGGCCTCGTCGACGCCCGTGCCGCGCAGGGCCGAGAACAGCTGGGCCGTGGCCGCCGGGAACTCCGCGGTCAGGGTGCTCTGCACCTGCTGGAGCGTGTTGCCGGCAGCGCCACGCTTGAGCTTGTCGGCCTTGTTCAGGAGGACGTGCACGGGCAGGTCGGCGTGTTCACACCAGGCCAGCATCTGCCGGTCAAACTCCTTGAGCGGGTGGCGGACATCCATGATCAGGATCAGCCCCCGCAGTGCCGCGCGACTGTCCAGGTAGGCGGGTAGCACCTGATCCCAGTGTGCCTTGATGTCCGCCGGCACCTTGGCATACCCGTATCCGGGCAGGTCCACCAGCGCCCGTTCATCGTCCAGTGGGAAGATGTTGATCAACTGGGTGCGGCCCGGCGTCTTGCTGATCCGGGCCAGCTGCTTCTGCCCGGTGATGGCGTTCAGTGCGCTGGACTTGCCGGCGTTGGAGCGACCGGCAAACGCCACCTCGACACCGGTGTCCGGAGGCAGCTGGTCAAGCGTGTGCGCGCTCTTGAGGAACCGGGCCTGCCGGTAGTGGTCAGTCATTTCAAGCGTCGTGTCCTGTGCCTGCTGGATGGGGCGCCATGATACATGGGTCGAAGGGCCCCGGGGGCGGCGCCCAAATTGACCGCAATCGGGCCGACTGGTATAAATCAGGTCGCTCACAGGGCCGCGTGATTTCCCGATCCCGGGTGCTTCCCGCCTGTGCCGGGTGACAACAAACTGAGTGTCAGAATTGCACAGCGCCCGACGTCTCTCTTCGCCAGGAGTACAGGAATTCATGAACAACTGGATCAAGGTGATTCTTGCCGGGTCAGCGCTGGTGGCGGCGCCCCTGCTGCAGGCCGGCGACATCTCCCGCGGGGAGGATCTCTCCGGTGACTGCGCTGCCTGCCACGGCGCCGACGGCAACAGCGACAACCCCGAGTGGCCGAACATTGCCGGCCAGGGCAAGCGCTACCTGTTCGAACAGCTGATGGCCTACAAGACCGGTGACCGGGACAATGCGGTCATGCGCAGCCAGGTGGAAGGCCTGGAGGAGCAGGATCTGCGTGACCTGGCCGCCTACTATGCGTCCCTGGAGCCCGGTGTCGCCGGCGGTGTTGATCCCGATCTCAAGGACAAGGGCGAGGCGATTTACCGCGGTGGCATTCCCGACAGCGGCGTGGCCGCCTGCATGGCCTGCCACGGCCCTGCGGGTGAGGGCATGCCGGGCGCGGGTTATCCGCGCGTGGGCGGCCAGCACGCCCAGTACACCGCCGAGCAGTTGAGGAAGTACCGCGATGGCACGCGCAGCACGGACCGCAATCGCATGATGCGTGACGTGGCCGAGCGCATGTCCGATGACGAGATCGAGGCGGTCTCGTCCTACCTCTCGGGCCTGCACCGCCGCGAGCGCGATTAAGCGCACAATGAAGAGCCCCGCGGGCGCCCCTTGCCCGCAAGGGAACCGTTTCACCCGCCGTCCCCGGACGGCACGCACTAGGGGCTGCGCCAGCGGCCCCGGGTAACCCCTGACGTATGGCGAGAGCCGCGGCATCCACGCACAGCGAGCGGCGCCCGCGCAAGAGCACGGCGTCCATTCTGCTGACGTTCCTCGGATCCATGAACCTGGCCATCACGTTGCTGGTGGCGCTGGCCATTGCGTCCGTGATCGGGACCGTCCTGCAGCAGAACGAGCCATACACCGACTACCTGCTCAAGTTCGGCCCTTTCTGGTTCGAGGTCTACGAGTTCCTCGGCCTTTACGATGTCTACCGCGCGCCCTGGTTCCTGGGCATGCTGGCGTTCCTGGTTGTCTCCACCTCGGTGTGCCTGTTCCGGCATACGCCGTATGTCTGGAAGGAGATGACGCGTTTCCGGGAGCACCAGCAGGAGCGCTCGCTGCGGGCGCTCGGCCACAAGCGCGAATGGCAGGTGGAGGTCGAACCGGCGACGGTGGCGGCAACAGCTCAGGCCGTTCTTGGCCGGCATGGCTTCCGGGCCCGGCGCAAGGACAAGGACGGCGGCGTGATGGTGGCCGCCATGAGTGGCCGCAGCAACCGCGTCGGCTACATCTTCACGCACCTGGCCATCGTGGTGATCTGCATCGGCGGCCTCATCGACGGCAACCTGTGGGTGCAGTGGCAGTACTGGACCGGCCAGCTCCAGGTTGAGACCCGGGACATCCCGGTCTCGCAGATCGATGACAGCAGCAAGATCCCGCCGCGGCGTACTGCTTTCCGCGGCAACGTGACCATCCCCGAGGGTGGGCGTGCCGGCGTGGTGTTCCTGCGCCTGGGCGAAGGCTACGTTGTGCAGGAACTCCCCTTCCGGCTGGACGTGAAGGACTTCCGCATCGAGCACTACGACACGGGCGAACCCAAGTCCTTCGAGAGCGACGTGGTGCTCCACGCTCCGGATCTGGATGAGCCCATCGAGCAGACCATTCGGGTCAACGAGCCGCTGGTCCACGATGGTCACGCCATCTACCAGGCGAACTTCGGCGATGGTGGTTCCCGGCTCGGGCTCCGCGCCTGGTCCCTGAACGGCGACGAGCCGGTGGAGCTGGAGACCCACGTCAACGAGGAGACCACGCTCCCGGGTGATGACGGCCGGCGCCTGGAAGTCACCGATTTCGAAGTCTTCAACATCCACCCGGTGCCCGAGGCCACCAGCCGGCGGGAGGTGCGCAACGTCGGTCCCAGCTTCACCTACCGCCTGCGGCGGGCCACGGGTGAGGCCCTGGAGTACGAGAACTACATGCTGCCGGTGGACATCGACGGGGACTCCTACTTCCTTAGCGGGGTGCGCCGTTCGCCCTCCGAGGAGTTCCGGTATCTGCATATCCCCGCCGACCCGTCGGGCAGGGTCGAGCGGTTCATGACCCTGGTGAAGTACATGCGCGACAGCGATGCCGTGGCCGAGGCATCCGATCGGGCCATGCAGGACATCGGTGTCGCCGAGGAGCGGGTGCGTCGGCAGGTCGCCAGCGAGGCTCATGAGATGATCCAGACACTGCTCGAATCCGGTTTCGAGGCGGTGATGGCCGAACAGCAGCAGCGTGCTGAGGCCCGCGGTGGCGATGCCCCCGAGCGCTTGATGGACTTCTACCGAATGGTCATTGAGCGTACCCTGTGGGAGGTATACGCCGATGTCCTGCGCAGCGAGGACATCGATCCGGCGGAACCCGGGGATGAAGATCTGGTCTTCTACAGTGATGCGATCGCGGCCATGACGGCGCTGGCTGAGTACGACGCGCCCTTTTTCCTGGAGCTGACGGACTTCGACCACCGCCAGGCCACCGGTCTGCAGATCGCCCGGGCGCCGGGGCAGAACATTGTCTACTTCGGATCGTTGCTGCTGACAGTGGGGATCTTCCTGCTGTTCTACGTCGCCCACCGGCGCGTCTGGGTCTGGGTGCGGCCGGCGGCAGGCGGTTCCGAGGTGCTGATGGCCGGTTCCAGCCAGCGCGATCCCATGGGCTTTGCCAAGGCCTTCGGCAAGCTCGAAGGGGAGCTGGACCAACGATTCAAGGGTGGCCGGGGTGGCACACCCGACGCCGCGAGCGGAGAGAACCAATGAGTACCCAGCAGATTCTTGGCGAGGACACCTACGAGCACCGTGGTTTCTTCGCCCGCCTGTCGCTGTTCGACTGGGCGTGGGCCCTGGCGCTGCTGGCGGGCTCGGTGTATGCCAGCATTCACTTCGGCGAGTGGATGAACATCTACGAGCACGTGATTCTCTACATCACGTGGGCGTCGGTGGTGGGTGTGGGCTGGCTGTGGCCGCAGGCGCGCGCCTTCACCATTGCGGTGGCGGTGGTGACGCTGTTTGCCGTGATGCGTTACCCGGATCTCGCCGCCGCCGAGACGGATTTCTTCCTGAACTACCTGCTCTCCAGCCAGGCGGCCATCATGTGGATGTGCGCCTTGTTCCTGGTGGCGCCGGTGGCCTACTTCGCCGGCGTGCTCACGCGCTCGGAGTTCCCCCAGAAGCTGGGCACGGCGTTCACCTGGCTGGCCAGCGGTGCCGGTCTGGTCGGGCTGCTGGTGCGCTGGTGGGAGTCGTACCTGATTTCCCCGGAGGTCGGTCGCATTCCGGTGACCAACCTCTACGAGGTGTTCGTGCTGTTCGCGTTCACCACCGGGCTGATCTATCTCTACTACGAATACCGCTATCAGACGCGTGCGCTGGGCGGCTTTGTCGGGCTGATCATTGCCGCCTCCATCGGCTTCCTGCTCTGGTACCACTTCGTCCAGGGCGCCTACGAGATCGACCCGCTGATTCCGGCGCTGCAGAGCTGGTGGATGAAGATCCACGTGCCGACGAACTTCGTTGCCTACGGCGCCTTCGCCATTGCTGCGATGATTGGCGTGGCCTATGTGATCCAGGCCCGCAACCCGGAGGCGTGGGCGCGGCGGGGGCTGCCGTCGGCGGAGGTCATGGATGACCTGATGTACAAGAACATCGCCCTGGGCTTTGCGTTCTTCACCATCGCCACCATCCTCGGTGCCCTGTGGGCGGCGGAGGCCTGGGGCGGCTACTGGAGCTGGGATCCGAAGGAGACCTGGTCGCTGATCACCTGGCTGACCTACGCGGGCTGGCTGCACCTGCGCTTCACCAAGGGCTGGCGCGGGACGCCCATGGCCTGGTGGGCGATCATCGGTCTGTTCGTGGTGACCTTCACGTTCCTGGGCGTGAACATCTTCCTCAGCGGACTGCACTCCTACGGGGAGCTCTGAAGCCGAAGGAACCGGCGATGATCGGCATGGTCTGAGCTGGAGACGACCATGCGTGACGGGACAAGAGGGCATGCAATGAAAACAAGGGTACGTTTGCTGGCCATTCTGCTGCTGGCGCCCATGATGGGCCTGGCTCAGGCATTCGAGCCCGGGCAGGACTACACCGTGCTTGACGAGCCAGTGTCCACCAGCGCGGATGGCGGCAAGGTCGAGGTGCGCGAGTTCTTCTCCTACGCCTGCCCGCACTGCCACACCTTCCGGCCGCGCATCGAGTCGCTGATGGAGCGCATCGACGATAAGGCCGAACTGGTTCATAACCCGGTGGTCTTCAACCAGAGCTGGGAGCCGCTGGCCCGGGCATACTACGTTACCCGCTCCATGGGCGTAGTGGATGACACCCATGCCGCCATCTTCAATGCCCTGCACGAGGAGAACCGCCAGCCCGGAAGCGCCGAGGCCCTTGCCGATATCGTGGCAGAGCAGGGCGGCGACAAGGACGAATTCCTGGACGGCTGGAACTCCTTCAGTGTCGACTCGGACATGCGCCGGGGCGAGCGGGCCGCCAGTGCCCACGGCGTGCGCTCCACGCCGACAGTGGGCGTGGCCGGCAAGTACGTCGTGGATGTGCGCGCCGCTGGCGGCCAGGAACGGATGCTGGATATCATCGAGTATCTGGTGGAGAAGGAATACAACGACGGGCAGTGAGTAAGCAGACGAGCGCACTGGAACTACAGACGGAAACGGAACCGGAACTGGCGGGGCATTCGCCCGACCGGTTGCGGCTGCTCACGTACAATATCCAGACCGGCATCCAGAGTAGTCACTACGGGCACTACTTTACCCGCAGCTGGCAGCACCTCTTTCCCCATGCCGATCGGCCGCGCACCCTGGAACGGGTCGCGCGGCTGACCCGCCCCTACGATTTCGTCGGCCTGCAGGAAGTGGACGGCGGCAGCCTGCGCAGTGGTTTCGTCAACCAGACCGAGTTTCTCAGCCGCCTGGGTGGATTCCCGTACTGGCATGACCAGACCAACCGCCGCATCGGCAAGCTGGCCCGCCACAGCAACGGCCTGCTGAGCCGCTACCGGCCGCTGGAGATCCGTGAACACGCGTTGCCGGGCATGATTCCGGGCCGCGGCGCCCTGCACATGACCTTCGGTGGCCCCGGCGAGTCGCTGCACGTGATCCTGCTGCATCTCGCCCTGGGCGCGCGCACCCGCATGCGCCAGCTGGACTATGTGGCGGATATGGTTGCGCCACTGAAGCACGTGGTGGTCATGGGTGATCTCAACTGCCCGGCAGAGAGCCGGGAGATTCGCGCGCTGCTGGACCGCACTGATCTCAGCGAGCCCACTCTGCTGCTGCCCACCTACCCGAGCTGGCAGCCCATGCACCCACTGGACCACATCCTGGTGTCATCGTCCCTGACGGTGGAGCGCGCTGAGGTGCTGGACTATCCGGTTTCGGATCACCTGCCCGTGTCCATGGACGTGCGCCTCCCGGAATCGGTTGTCCTCGTGCCCTGAGGCGGATGTTGAACGCGCGGGTCAGGCCGGTTTCCGGTGCTGGCGGCGTCGCAGCATCCGGCGCAGGAAGGTGGTGGGGGCGGCGGCGCGACCGTGGATGTAGCCCTGGATCATGTCGCAGCCCTGTTCCCGCAGGAACAGCAACTGATCACGGTTCTCCACGCCTTCGGCTACCACCTGCAGGCCCAACTGATGGGCCATGGCGATGATGGCGGTGACAATGGCGCGGTCGTCCGGGTCGGCGAAGATGTCCTGAATGAAGGAGCGGTCGATCTTCAGCTTCGAAACCGGCAGATGCTTGATCTGGCCCAGCGACGAATAGCCGGTCCCGAAATCGTCCACGGCAATGCCAATCCCGAGTTCACGCAGGCGGTGGAGCAGCGCAAGCCCGGGTTCATGGTGGTGCATCAGGGCGCTCTCGGTAATCTCCAGTTCCAGCGCATCTGCGGGCAGACCGTGTTGGTGCAGCTCACGCTCGAGTACGTAGGGGAACTGGTCGTCCAGCAGCTGCGGTCCGGCGACGTTGATGGCCAGCCGCGCAATCCATAACCCCTGGGTGCGCCAGCGTGACAGATCCGCGCATGCGCGCTGTACCAGCCATTCGCCCATGGGCAGGATCAAGCCGGTCTCTTCGGCGAGATCGATGAAACGGTCCGGGGCGACCTGGCCCAATTCCTCGTCGTACCAGCGGATCAGGGCCTCGGCGCCAAGCAGCTCGCCGGTTCGGGCGCACATCTGGGGCTGATAGTGGAGGTCGAAGGCCTGGCTTTCGACCGCCTCACGCAGCCGGCGTTCGACATGATTGCGCCGCGCCGCGCGGTGCTGCATCTCCGAGTCGAACACGACAAGAGAGCCGCGGCCCTGGTGCTTGGCCTGGTTCAGGGCGATCTCGGTGAAGCGGATCATCTCGTCCACCTCGCTGGTATGCCGCGGATGCTCCGCCATGCCCATGCACGAGGAGATCCGCAGCTCATGTCCGTCCACCAGGACCGGGGCCGCCAGCCCCTTGCGCAACGCGGTGAGCCGTGCGGTGGTCATTCTCGGATCGTCGTCCAGGGGCACCGTCAGCATGAACGCGTCCCCGCCCCAGCGCGCCAGGATCTCTCCGCTGCCGGCGAACTTCTCCAGGCGGTTGCTCAGGGTGCGCAGCAGCAGATCGCCAACGTCGTGGCCCATGACGTCATTGAGAATACTGGCGTCATCCAGGTCGATGAGTACCAGCCCGAACGGCCGCCGGCGCAAGCGCAGCAGCCTGTGCAGCCGGCTGCGCAACAGCACCCGGTTCGGCAGGCCCGTGAGCTGGTCGTAGTACGCTAGCCGGAAAATCCGCTCCTCCGACTGCTTGCGCTGCAGTGCTGCCGCGACCAGATCGCCCAGTCGGCGTGCCAGGTAGACCGCCTCGTGCGACCACTCCCCCTTGTCGGTGACCGTCTCGAAGGTCATCAGGCCACGCAGTTCCCCTGAGTAGACCAACGGTACCGCCAGCAGGGAGTGCACCCCACGCTCTGAATACAGGGCGCGATCGCGCGCCGCTTGCTCGGGAAAGTCCGCGGGCCCCCTGACCTGCAGCGTCTCGCCACGGCGCATGCCAGCGAGAACCCATGGCAGAGCCCGCGCCGGCAGGCGCCGATGGGCCGCCTGTGCGCCGGCTATACCGCGCCAGCGCCAGCTATGACTGTTGCGCAGCTGGCGGTGATCGTCGCTGACCTGGTAGATCTGGGCCAGGTCGACTCCGCTGTCCCGGGCGGCTTCGCCAAGGACAGTGTCAACAGCGGTATCGATGCCGTCCGGCGCTGCATTGGCCAATGTCTCGGACCAGCGCATCAGCAGATCCTCGACCCGGTAGCGGTTATTCGACGCCCTGACCGTGCCAGCGGCCGGGATGGTGGCGCACCATGCGATCAGTACCTGTCCGTTGCCGGTGGCGCGGACGCGCGCCTGCCCCCGCGCGAAGTGATCGTCCTGTCGGATGCGGAAGGTTACATCGTGCGAGCTGCCCCGCTCCGCGCAATCCCGAACCACCTGGAGCAACGCCTTGCGGTCGGCTTCCGGAACGGTGGTGTTGCGCGTGGGCATGTCTTCCGCGCTCTCGGTTGGCTGTTTGCAGGGCTCGCCGGCGCGGTCAACGATCACCACCTGCTCGCGGAGGCCGTCCAACAGCGCCGCCGCTTCCGCCGCGGTGAGGGGGGCCGCCAAGGTATTATCGGTGTCGACAGCCGCCTGGTTACCCGCTCCCGGCATGCGGGAAGAGTCAGCCATAAGATCGCGCGCTCCGTACCCGTTGGTTATTTTTGTGCCGGCCGCTTGCAAAAACCTGGCATTTCGCGTTGTTGCACTGGAAACCTATCGTAGTTTCACGTCCGTGTCGAATTTCCCGTGCCCGGCCGATATATCTGGTCTTACCGGTTGATGGCTGTATGCTGACTGGCAGGGGCAGCCAGGACGGCCACCCACAGCCATTCCGACCAGAGGAGGAGTAGCCGTGACCAGGAACATATTTGTCATCGGGCTCGACGACTTCAACCTCAGTGAACTCCAGACCGTGCGCAACGCCGCTGACTATACTTTCCATGGTCTGGTGGACTACGACACCATGGTCAATCCGCCCTCCTACCCGATGGAGGCGATCATGGCCGAGGCCCGCGACACCCTGAACCGCGCACCCTCCGTGGACGCCATCATCGGCCACTGGGATTTCCCCACCACGTCCATGCTGCCGATCCTGCGCCGGGAGTGGGGGCTGCCGACGCCGAGCCTCGAGAGCGTGCTGTACTGCGAGAGCAAGTACTGGAATCGCCTGGCCGGTCAGGAGGCCGTGCCCGAGTGTACCCCGGACTTCCAGGGGCTGGACCCGTACAGCGATGACCCGGTGGGCGACCTGGACATGGAGTACCCGTTCTGGCTCAAGCCCTGTGTGGCGTTCTCGTCCTATCTGGGCTTTCGTATCGAGAACGAGGAACAATACGTCAAGGCCATGGCCACCATCCGCGAGAAGATCCACGTCTTCGCGGAGCCCTTCGATTACATCCTGCAGTACTGCGAGAACCGCGCTGCCCTGCCGAGTCGCGGCAGCGGGGCCACCTGTGTCGCCGAGGGGCTGATCAGTGGTCGCCTGTGCACGCTGGAGGGCTACGTGCACAACGGCGAGGTGGTGGTCTACGCCATTATCGACTCGCTGCGCGCCTCCAACCAGGTGAGCTTCTTCAGCTACCAGTACCCGTCCCAGCTCCCGGGCGGCGTGCAGAACCGCATGATCGCCAATGCCGAGAAGGTTCTTAGCCACATCAAGATGGACCACACGCCCTTCAACATGGAGTTCTTCTGGGACGAGGCCACCGACAAGCTCTGGCTGCTGGAGATCAACCCCCGCATCTCCAAGTCCCACTGCCCGATCTTCCAGATCGCCACGGGCGCTTCCCATCACGAGGTGGCCATAGACCTCGCCCTCGGGCGCCGTCCGGACTTCCCCCGCGACGAGGGGCGCTTCCCCATGGCCGGCAAGTTCATGCCGCGTGTGTTCGGCGACACCGTGGTGACCAGGGTCCCCTCCGTCGACGAGATCGAGGCGCTGCGCAGGCAGCACCCCGAGCTGATCGTGAACGTGGGCGTCGAGGAAGGCATGCGACTGTCGGAGTTGCGCGCCCAGGACAGCTACAGCTTCGAGATTGCGGACCTGTTCATGGGGGCGGCCAACGAGGAGGAACTGCACGAGAAGTTCCGGCACATCATGGAGGTCCTGGACTTCCAGTTCGCCGACGTGGTGCCGACGAACTACAGCTGATTCCGTCCCCCGTGGGTGGCCACTCTGGCGAGGCTGCACAGCCCCCGAGTGGCTGCCGGGCGTCCGCATCGAACGGTGGATCGCGTGGTTCAGCCGCAGCTCCCGTTACCGCCGAACGCCGGGTGGTCGCGATACTCCCGGTTCAGCAGGGACATGACCCGCATGGAGACGAACCGCCCGTTCTTCTTGACGCTCTCCCGCGCCACACCCTCTTCGACGAAACCCAGGCGCTGGTAGAGGCCGTAGGCGCGGCGGTTCTCGGCGGCGACGTTGAGCCACAGGCGGTGGAAGTCGAGCACATCGAAGCAGTAGCGGGCGGCCAGCACCACCGCGCTGCGGCCGTGACCGCGGCCCTTGGTGATGACCGCAATGCGCCGCAGCAGCAGGCTTTCGTTAGGGTCGTCGGCGTCTTCCAGCAGCACGAACCCGACCCGTTCGTCGCGGGCCTCGATGATGCGGTGAACCGTCCCGGGCCGGTCCAGCGAGGCGGCGTGCTGTTCACGGCTCCAGTGCTCCACGTGCGGTGCGTTGTCCGGATGCGCCTCGACCTCCACGACGAAATCGCAGTCTGCGGCGGTGGTGGGGCGGAGTGTCAGCCCGCGGAGGCGCAGGGATGCCTGGAGATCGTGGGGTGCGGTGGTCATGCTGTGGTCATTCCCGCCTGCAGAGGGGGTGGAGGGGCGGTGGTTGAAGGTGCATCAAGATGCACCCTACGCGTAGATTCATAGGGTGCATCTTGATGCACCGCATGTCGACGGTGGGCGGCGCCTGCCCTGACTGTGCCAACTCACCCACCGCGTCGGTGGCCCCAGCCTGCGTTTGCGGTTTTTCCGCTTTACAGGGGTACTATGGGACAGCGCCCGATGGCGACCGAGAGGATACCGAACCATGGCACGTCGCACTTCCTATGTGGACATTGAGCGGATCAGGGATCAGTTGGTGTCGCTCATCCGGATTCCATCGGTGACGGGGGAGGAGGATGCCATCGTCTCCCACATCGCGACCTGGATGCAGCAGTTCGATGCCGAGATCGACTACTGGAACGACGGCATCGCCTCCCTGCAGCGGGATCAGCGCTACCCGGGCCACGAGGTGGAGCGTGCCTGGACGCCCGTGGTGGTGGGGGTGCTCCGCGGCGAGCAACCGGGGCCTACGGTCCTGCTTACGGGCCACGTGGACGTGGTGCCGCCAGGCGACTACTCCCGCTGGCGTGACGAGCCCTTCTCCGGGGTGACCCGGGGCGACCGGGTTTACGGCTGCGGCGCTTCGGACATGAAAAGCGGCCTGGTCGCGGCCATGGCCTGTTTCGAGGCCTTCGCCGAGAGCGGCCGCAACTTCCCGGGGCGGATCATCCTGGCGGCGGTGCCCGCCGAGGAGGACAGCGGTCTGGGGACGCTGGCCGCCATCCGGGGTGGCTGGCAGGCGGACGCCTGCATCATTCCCGAGCCCACCACCGGTGCGAGCGGCGTCCCCGAGCTGGTGATCGCCCACGCCGGTGCCATGTCGCTGAAGATCAGGGTACCGGGCAAGTCCGCCCATGCCAGCAAGCGCCTGCAGGGCGAGAGCGCGCTGGACCACTTTCTCACGATCTACCAGGCCATGCGCGAGGACGAGCGCGCCCTGAACGCGCGCGAGCAGCATCCGCTCATGAGTGTCCATCCCCTACCCTATGCCACCAACGTGGGCACCATCCACGGGGGGCTCTGGTCCTCCAGTGTGATGGACCAGCTGGAGGCGCAGGTGCGTGTGGGCGTGGCCCTGGACGAAACCATCGACGAGGCCGAGGCGCGTTTCCGCAATGCGATCATGGAGCACATCAAGGATGACCCGTGGCTGCGCGACAATCCGCCCAGGATTACCCGGCTCGCGTCCGGCTTCGGCTCGGCGCAGACGCGCGAAGACCATCCTCTTGTCGCGGCCCTTGCCGAATCCGCGGAAGAGGAATTCCGCACCACCACCAGCATCGGCGCCGCCCCCTACGGCTGCGACATGTCGGGCTGGGTGCGGCTCGCCGGCGTGCCCACCGTGATCTACGGTCCCGGGGACATCAGCCTCGCCCACGCGCCCAATGAATCGGTCTCCCTGGAGACCACCTACAAGACGGCGCGCACGCTGATCAAGACCACCGAGCGCCTGCTGGAGATGGACCGGGACTCCCTGAGTCTGCTCAAGGACGCCGGTTGACCGTGCGGACCCGCATCTTCCCCAGGCCCTGTCGAGGAGGCGACGCATGAAGGTTGTGGACTCCTTCGACGAAGACGTCCAGGTGATCGAGAACGTCTGGATTCCCATGCGTGACGGCGTGCACCTGGCCGCCCGCGTCTGGATGCCCGCTGATGCGGAGCAGAACCCCGTGCCGGCGGTGCTGGAGTACATGCCCTACCGCAAGCGCGACTTCACCCGGCTCCGCGACGAACCGTTGCACCACTACTTCGCCGGCCATGGCTACATCGGCGTGCGCCTGGACGTGCGCGGTACCGGTGACTCCGAGGGCATCCTGCGGGACGAGTACCTGGCCCAGGAACAGGACGACGCCGTGGACGCCATTGACTGGCTCACCCGCCAGCCCTGGTGCGACGGCAACGTCGGCATGATCGGCCTCTCCTGGGGCGGCTTCAACTCGTTGCAGGTGGCGGCACGCCGGCCGCCGGCGCTGAAGGCGATCATCACCATGTGCTCCACGGATGACCGCTACGCCGACGACGCCCACTACAAGGGCGGCTGCCTGCTCAACGAGAACCTGGCCTGGGGCTCGGCCCTGTTCTCGGTGAACGCCTGCCCGCCGGACCCGGAACTCGCCGGCGAGAGCTGGCGTGAGCAGTGGCTGGCGCGGCTCGACAACAACCGGCTGTTCCCCGCCCTCTGGATGCGCCACCCCACCCGCGACGATTACTGGAAGCACGGTTCCGTGTGCGAGGACTTTGCCGCCATCGATTGCGCGGTCTACGCCGTGGGCGGTTGGGCGGACGGCTATGTCAACGCCATTCCCCGGCTCATGGAAGGCCTGCAGGTGCCGCGCAAGGCACTGATCGGCCCCTGGCCCCACGCCTTCCCCCACGCTGCCGAGCCGGGGCCGCAGATCGGGTTCTTTCAGGAGGCGGTGCGCTGGTGGGACTACTGGCTCAAGGGTGTCGACACCGGGATCATGGACGAGCCGCCCGTGCGCGTGTGGATGGAGGACTGGCTGCCGCCGGCGCCCTACCACCCGGAACGCCCGGGGCGCTGGGTGGCCGAGGACGAGTGGCCCAGCCCGCGCATCGGTTATCGGCAGTGGGCCCTGAACGTGCTCTCTCTGGGCGAGAAAGCCGATCCGGAGGATGCGGTCCGGGTGCGCTCGCCGCAGACGACCGGCTTGCGCGGCGGGGACTTCTACGGCTTCGGTGCCCACGGTGACGCGCCGCTGGACCAGCGCGCTGACGACGGCAAGTCGCTGGTGTTCGATTCAGACCCCCTGCCGGAGCGCCTGGAGATCCTGGGGGCGCCGGTGGTGACCCTCGAGCTGTCCGTGGATCAGCCGGTGGCCCAGGTCACCGTGCGCCTGAACGACGTGGCCCCGGACGGCAGCTCCAGCCGGGTGAGCTGGGCCAGTCTCAATCTCTGTCATCGCGACGGCCACGAGCAGCCGCAACACCTGGAGCCGGGGCGTCGTTACCGCGTCCGTGTGCAGCTCAACGATATCGGCTACGGTTTCCGCGCCGGGCACACGCTGCGGGTCGCCGTCTCAACGACCTACTGGCCCATGATCTGGCCGGCGCCGGAGCCGTTGGAGCTGACCGTCCACACCGGGGTGAGCCGTCTGGACCTGCCCGTGCGCCCGCCGCGGGAAGCGGATACGGCCCTGGCGCCGTTCGCGCCACCGGAGCGGGGTCCGGTGTCCGAGCACACGCCACTGGAGTGGGTCCAGAACCAGCGCCTGGTGGAAATGGATCTGACCACGGACGAGATGGTCTACACCGCTTTCGGCGACGGTGGGGACTTCGGCGGCGCCGCCCTGGCGCGTATCGAGGACATCGATCTCACCATCGGCTACACCATGCACCGCACGTTCCGCATCCGCGAGGATGACCCCCTCACGGCCCGCGCCGAGGTGGAGCAGAAGACTGTCTTCCGCCGGGGTGACTGGTCAGTGCGCATCGAGTGCCGTACCGCCGTTTCCGGGGATCGGAACAACTTCAGGGTGCAGGCCACACTGGAGGCCTACGAGGGCCGTGAGCAGGTGCGCCGGCGCGAGTGGGACGAGATCATCCCGCGGGGGTATCTTTGACGGCGAACCGGTGACGCCGGGCGGGGCGCCTGTCCCGCGACGACCTGTAGGGTGCATCTTGATGCACCATCGACGGCGCCTGGCAAACCACCGTGGCTGGCATGTCGGGAGAAGGTGCATCAAGATGCACCCTACACGCGGTAGCGCCCCCGGGCGGCTTCGATGATCATGCGGAGCAGGTCGGCGTAGCTGTATCCCGCCCAGCCGGCCATGATCGCCATCTTGCCGTCGTGGCTCCAGGTGGGGTTGAAGTTGGCATCCAGCAGGCGCGGGACGCCGTCGGCGCCGGCGCGGAAGTCGATGCGGGCGTAGTCGTGGAACCCCAGCCGCTCGAACAGCCAGATGGCCTCGCTGATCATGGCCGCCTCTGTGGCTGTGTCCAGCTCCGCCTGCTTGAATCTCAGGGCCTGCCAGTAGGGTGACTCCGGGTCCACCTTGGAGCCGTACGAGAGGATCGGCGGCAGGTCCGGATCCAGAGCGCTGTAGTCGATCTCAAGGATGGGGAGCACGGTGATGCCCGTGGCCGGATTCCCCACCAGCCCCAGCGTGTACTCGGGGCCGGTGAGAAAGTCCTGGATCAGCGCCCGGGCGCCCGCCTCCGGCATTTCCGTGGCCAGCCACCGAAGGTAGGTGTCCGCTTCCGCGGCGTCGTGGACGACCGCATCCGGCGTCACGCCCAGGCTGCCGCAGCCGCCATTGGGCTTGATCATCGCCGGGTAGAGATCGGGCACCGTGAGCGGGTCCCCGCGCAGGTCCACCACGGTCTCGCCGGGAACGGGAATACCCTGGCCGGCGGCCAGCAGGCGGACCAGGGCCTTGTCGCTGCAGATTCCCATGCACGCCGGGTCGGATCCGGTATAGGGGATGTCCAGCAGCTCCAGCAGGGCCGGGATGTTGCGCTCGTTGGTGAGCAGGTTGCGATAGCCGGTGTCGCAGAAGTTGAGGGCCAGGTCCGGCGGATCCGACTGCAGCCGCTGGATCATCTCGCCATGGTTGCTG
>SLMR01000365.1 GCA_007133445.1 Aquisalimonas sp.
CGGCGGGAGCCCGAGCTGGAGCAGGTGATCGCCGGCCGGCGGGCCGGGACCTACCCCCACCCCGATACCCACGCCGGGAAACACGGCGTGCAGGGCCGGATTCGCTATCTGGGCGCCGTGCCGCAACAGCACCTGCCGGCCCTCTACGCAGGTGCCGAACTGCTGGTCTTCCCCTCGGCGGCTGAGGGGTTCGGCCGTCCGCCTCTGGAGGCGATGGCCTGCGGTTGTCCCGCGCTGACGAGACGCCATCCGAGCATCGAGCAGAGCACGGGCGGGCACGCGTACTGGCTGCCCGACCCGCCCGGGGGCACGTGGGACGAGGAGTCGGCCGAGGCCTGGGCCGGGGCCATGGCCGCGCTCCTCGGGAAGAATCGGCCGGGGGACGCCGCGCGCGCCGCAGCAATGGCGTTCGCCCGGCAGGCCACCGACGCCCGCTTTGCGACGGATGTAATGGATGCGATCGGCTCCGTTCCGTCGCGGGAACTGCTGGACCCCGTGCCGTCGCCGGAGGTGGGGCTTCCCCGCACCCCGGCACTGAGCCTCCCGGATCCGGTCTGACTCCCGAACATGCGGATATGGCACCTTGCGTCAGAGTTCCCGCCGGCCACCGTTACCGGCCTGGGACGCATGGTCGACGGGCTTGCCCGCGCCCAGGCCACCGCCGGTGACGACGTTATCGTCTTCAGTAGTCACTTCGATCAGGCCCCGCCCGACCAACTTCGCCCTGATGGCGTTCGGGTGATCCGGATTGCCGACCCCATTCCCCATGCCGAGCCGGCGGTGGATCTGGGCGTGACCCTGTTCGCACTGGGCGCAGTGACCGAGATCCTGCGCCGGCGGGACAGCCTGCCGGCACCGGACATCATCAACCTGCATGACTGGTACCCGGTCCCCGCGGGCTGGGTGCTGCAACGCCACTTCCGCTGCGCCCAGGTACTGACCCTGCACGACACGGCACTCGGCAAGGCGCGGGAGAACAGCAACGGCGAACTCACCAACAGCGCAAGATTCATCGCCAAGGTGGAACATAGCGGCGGCCGGCAGGCCGGGCATGTGATCTGTGGCAGCCGGCATATGGTGGAGGAACTCACGGGAGCATACGGATTCTCGCCGCAGGACGTGACTGCCATCCCCTGCGGCATCGACACCCATCACCTTCCCGAGGTGCCTGCAACGCGGGTCGCGGAGGTGCGAGGGCGCTACGCTGAGGGCGATGGCGCCGTAGTCCTGTTCGTCGGCCGGTTCGTGCCCGAGAAAGGGATAGACCTGATCATCGCCGCCGCCGACACCGTCCTCGCCCGGGCCCGGGACAGCCGGTTCGTGATCGCCGGCGCCGGCCCCCTGGAAGAGGCGCTGCGGCAGGACGTCACGCGGAGGGGGCTCCAGCACGCCTTTCACTTCCCCGGCTTCCTGCAGGACGAGGAACTCTCGGCCCACTACCGAATGGCGGATCTACTGGTCATGCCCAGTCGCTACGAACCGTTCGGACAGGTTTGCCTCGAGGGCATGTGCCACGCGTTGCCAGTGGTGGTGCCTGACGCAACGGCTCTGTCGGAATTCGTTGATCACGGGACCCACGGGCTGCAGTTTACCAGCGGCGATTCCGGCGCGCTTGCCAACGCCATTGTTCGGCTGGCCTGCAATCCCGAGTTGCGGCGGCAACTCGGCGACAACGGGCGAAGGCTGGCGACAACCCGGTTTCGCTGGAGCGAGGTTGCCGCCCGTACCAAATCCGCTTACATGCAGGCCATGGACAGCCGGTGATGCGGATCCTCGCCCTCTCCCAGGACCTGATGGCCGGGGTGAACAGCCGGACGTCACGATGCGTGCGCTGGCTGCTGGAGAGGCTCGCCCTTGGCGGGCACGATGTCGACTGGCTTACTACCGCCGCCACTCCCAATCTTGCGCTGAACGCTGCGGGAGTGAGAACGCTGCGCCCTTCACTGCAATTGCCGCTGAGTCACTACCACCCTGTGGGCAACAGCCTGCTGGAATCGTTTCGGCTGACTGACGCGGCTGCCAACCACTCCGAAACAGATGGCACACCCGACATCCTGCTGGCCACGGACTGGGCCGCGGCGCTGACCGCGACCCAGATCGCGGCGTTGTATCGCCGGCCGCTGGCGATTCTGCATCAGGCGCACGCCGTGGCGCCCGCCACCGATGGCAAGCACCCCGGCTGGACGACGTTCCCGTCGATTCTGCAGGACTGGTCGGCGGGGCGGGCTGACACTGTGCTGTGTGTCGGTCATCATGGTCTGCCCCGGGTTCGGGCGACGCTGCGCGGGCGCCGGGTCATGACGGTGGCGCCGCCGGCGGACCCGGCCCTTCTCGGGGCGGCGGCCTTCAACGCGCTGGATATCCGCGAGTTGTTCTGCCGCCCGGAGGACAGCCTGGTGCTGCTGAGTGGCGAGTCACTGGGTCGGGACGCCATTCATTGCGCCCTGCTGGCGGTGCGGGCACTGCTGCGGCGCGGTCGGAGCGTATCACTGGTCATCAGCGGGCAGAGTACCGACCTGGCGCTACTGGAAGCGGACGCCGGATCCCTGCTCGATCCAGGCCGTGCCCACTTCT
This sequence comes from Aquisalimonas sp., assembly GCA_007133445.1. The sequence continues at coordinate 2,575 of SLMR01000365.1, forward strand.
GCGGTGGCGTATCCGGCGAATTCCTGCGCGCCCTCTACGAGGTCGCGGACCTGGTGATCGCACCGGAAGACAGCACTGCAGCGGCCTGGACCGCCGCCGATTGCCTGGCGCTGGATGCGCCCCTGGTCTGCGCCCCGGGCGCCCTTGCGGACTTCCTGCCCTCCTGGGCAGCCACGCCACGAGTCCGCGCCGCGCCCGAGGGCCGTGTGGAACCGTTGATCGACGCGATGGAAGGCATGCTCTACACCACACCCCCGGTCACTCGGCTGTCAACCGGTGCCAGGAGGGCGGCCCTCGAGCGGAGCTGGCAGGCCTGTGTGGTGGCCGTCGAGCGCACCCTCGAGGATCTCGCCGGAGCCCGGCAGGAATGAACAGGCAACCGCGGGTCGCGATCGTTACCCCCTACGGCCAGGAGCCCCTCGAGTTGCTGCGACGCACCCATGTCAGCGTGCGCACGCAAACCCACCCCTGCGTCCATGTGCTTATCCCGGAACACGCCTGCCGCCCGGAACCGGACACGTGGCGGGCACGACATCTCGGGGTCGACGACTCGGCCCCCCCGCTCGCCCGAGCCGCCGCGCTGGCAAGGAGCGAGGGGTTCGACGCCGTGGCCGTGCTGACGCCGCGGTGCTGGCTGCAGCGTGAACATGTCGAGGAGTTACTCAGGCTGCACCTCCGCACCGGCGCAGGCGTGGTCGGCGCCGGGCATCTGCAACGAAACCGTGCCGGTGCGCTACTGGAGCGCCATGCGCCCGGGCAGGCCGGTTACGCGCCACCGCTGGAAAGCCTGCTGCTGACCGCCCACGCCTTCCCGCTGCTGGAACTGCTCACGGACCTGCCTGCAGAGTTGCGCTGCATCGCCACCGACATACTGACCGAAGCCGCCCGGGAGCTGGGGCTCGGATACGCAACACGCCCGGCGGCGACCCTCAACCTGACGGAGGAGCCGTCGGCGGTTGCCACAGGGCGCACGGCCGCCCCTTGCCAGCCCGGCGACGACCGCGACCCAACGCTGCGCGACACACGCTACCGCTGGGCCCGCGCACCAACTGCCGCGAGGCTCCAGGTCATGCTCGGCAGCCGGGGGAGGCAGCCCGTCGAGTGGCGGGCCAACCGCCTCGAGGTGAGCCTGATCGGCGCTGTCGACACCCTTGCCTACGTGGAACTGGAACATGCCTTGCGCCGCCGCCTCCCGACAAACATCCTGCTCAGGCAGCAATCCGCCGCGCAATGGCTCGGGGCGGCGTTCCGAGGCAGCCCCCGCGGCCGGAGCCTTGCCGCACTTGCAACCCCCGGGTTCGAGCCCGCACCGACCCGGCAGGCCGCCGTTGTCCTCGCCGACCAGGTGCCTGCATGGCTTGTGGACCATGACGACTGGCTGGCCTACCCTGGCTTCGCGGTTTGCGTGCATTCCACGAACGGCGCCGGCGCGCGGCACTGGCATACCCTGGACCGGGCCGCATGGCGTGTCGTGGTGCCATCGCATGCGGTCGCGGAAGAGGCCGCCGGGGCGCTGACCTGCGGAGCGGGTCATTTCCGCGTCGCGACTGAAGTAGCCTTGGCAAGCGCGCTCGATGGGCTGCTTCGTGCCATCACGTTACCGGCCGACGGCGGCTCCAGGGAGGACGACACGGCATGAAGATCGCGGTGGTGACCCCCTATTTCCGCGAGCCGCTGAAGACCATCCGGCGGGCCCACCAGAGCGTGCGCGACCAGACCCACGACTGTACCCACGTCCTGGTGGCGGACGGCTGCCCGCAGGATGCGGTGGACGGCTGGGAGGCGATCCACCTGCGGATCGCCAAGTGCCCGGACGCGGTCGGCAACGGCCCCCGCAGTGTCGGTGGGCTCTGGGCCCGGGACAATGGGTTCGACGGCGTCGCCTACCTCGATGCCGACAACTGCTACGAGACCGATCACGTCGAACGCCTGGTGCAGCTCCTCCAGGCCACCGGGGCGGGAGTGGCTGCAAGCGGGCGCCTGCTTTGCGGTCATGACGGGCGGGTGTTCGGGAAAGATACCAAGGCCCATGGCCATGACTACTGCGACACCAACAGTTACCTGGTGCACCGGGACGCTTTCGAGCTGCTTGACCTCTGGCAGAACCTGCCGATGGCCGCCGGCTCCGACAAACTGTTCTTCGAGGCGATCCAGTACCGGGGCATCTCTTTCGCCTACCATGACCAGCCCACGGTCCAGTACCTGACCCGCTACGCACCCGACTACCTCGCGGCGGGCATTACCCCACCCGGCGATGCCACGCGGATCGACGACATCAAGACCAACCGGGAGCGCTGGCGGCGAACAGCCGCGCACCAGCGACACCGAATCCTCCTGGGCCTGGCCGGCGCGCGGATGCCTGACACGGCCGTCGAACACCTCGGGATCGACCTGGTTGATGACGGCGACCCACGCCATCGCACGGCTCTTGCGCGAGCCCTGAAA
>SLMR01000211.1 GCA_007133445.1 Aquisalimonas sp.
CACTCGCGGGACTCGTCGTCCATGTCCCAGTAGAAACCCGTGGTCAACTGCAGGCCGCTGGCAACGTAGAGTCCGAGATCGCGGACTTCCGTAAGGAACAACAGCAGGCCGGCGAGCTGCTGATCCGCCGTGAGGCCCAGTTCGTAGGCCTGGCGCACGGCAGTAATCGTGTCACCACCCGCGTTGGCCAGCCCCAGCACCTGCGCGCCTGATGCCTCCGCCTCCAGCATCTCGCTGGTCATGTCGGTGGCCGGGAATTCGTGCAGGGCAGAACCAAGCACTTGGCCGCCAGCGGCTTCCACGAATTCATGGGCGTCGGATTCCAGGGTGTGACCGAATTCGTAGTCGGCCGTTATGAAGAACCACGATTCGCCACCTTCTTCCACCACTGCCTGTGCGGTGCCGGCAGCCAGTGCATGGGTATCGTAAGCCCAGTGAAAGCCGGTGGGCGAACATGCTTCCCCAGTAAGGGCCGACGAGGCGGCGCCGCTGATCAGCGTGACGATCCCGGCATCGCGCGCCAGGTTCTGCACCGGCAATGCCGCGCTTGTGGTGACCAGTTCCGCAAACGCGTCCACGCTTTCCTCGTCGATGAGACGCCGGGCTTCCTCCTCGGCGATCTCCCCGTCACTCTCGTGATCCACCAGAATGATCTCGATGGGGACACCATCGATCTCTCCGCCCCAGTCGTCCACCGCCATCTCCGCTGCGATGGCGGCGCCCTGGCCAGTCACGTCCGAGTAGATGGCAGACATGTCTGTCATCAGACCGATGCGCACGGCGTTATCGGAATAATCGGCGGTGACCGGGGTGGCGACCATGAGCGCCGCGAGTCCGGATACAAGGCTCTTGTTCATTCTTCTCTCCTTCGACCCGAGGATGCCTGCGGGCCTTGCCTGTTGTCGCTCTCCTGGAACAGGTTGTCACCATGGCAGTGCCGGAGGTGGTGCTGATTTGAACGCCGTCACATAAACGGCAAGAGCCCGCGCCGCAGCCTGTCGGAAGAAGCGGATCGGGCGGTACACTGGGAGGTTGTGCATCGCTCAACGAAACACTTCGCGGGAATACCCCCTGCCCCGACAAACCTCCACGCCACCCCGACAAGAGAGGCCGCCATGCAGACGCCCGGCACCGCCCTGGTTCTCATCGACCTGCAGAAGGAAGGCGACTTTGGCGTCCAGGGCCTGGACGCCGTGGTGCAGGGGACCAGCCACCTGCTTGCCTGCTGCCGGAGCCTCGGCATCCCGGTGATCTACACGCGCCAGATCAATCGCAGTGATGGCGTGGGCTTGTCCCTCGACGAGCCGCGGGACGCCGACGGCAGGCCGCAGCTCTACGCCTCGGATTCCGGGGATATTGAAATCATCGACGCCGTCGCCCCGCGCGCCGGCGACATCGTCATCGACAAGCAGCGCTGGAGCAGCTTCTACGCCACGAACCTGGATCTCACCCTGCGCAGCCTGGGCGTGCAGGACCTGCTCATCGGCGGTCTGGTCACCGACGGCTGTTTGATGACGTCGGTGTTCGACGGCTACTTCCGCGACTACCGAATTCATCTCATCAAGGATATCTGCGCCACCTCCAACGAAGGCGCCCACATGGCGGCGATCCTCATCATGGCCAACTGGGTCTACGGCATTGAAATCTACGATGCCGCCGAGCTGGCGAAGCGCCTGCAGAGTGAACCCTATCGCAGTTGGAAATCTCCCGGCGTGGACACCATGCAGTTCACGCCGGAGTCCATGCGGGAGGTCTTCGCCAGACTCGATGGCGCCCGGTAATCCGGACCAGCCCGTTGCATACCCCCGGGGCGACACCCACTCGCGAAGGACGCTGCGAGCCGCCGCGTCGCCGAACCCGCGGCGTTGCGCTACCTTGGCAGCAGGCAGACGACAAACAAGAAACACCGACGAAGGAGCCGATCATGGGGGAGAAACTCGCAAAAGGTGGACTGTCGTTCCGCGAGAGCGTGGACAAGATGGTGGATCACGCCATCGAGGTGATGCAGCTTGAATCGGGCATGGGCGATGCCCTGAAGAGCTGCGACTCGGTGCTCCAGGTCTCGTTCCCGGTGGAGATCGACGGGCACGCGGAGATCTTCACCGGCTGGCGCGCCACCCACAGCGACCACCGCCTGCCCGCCAAGGGCGGCATCCGCTACGCCAACTACGTGGATCAGGACGAGGTCGAGGCGCTGGCGGCACTGATGACCTACAAGTGCGCTATCGTCGACGTGCCCTTCGGCGGCTCCAAGGGCGGGCTGGTGCTGGACCCGCGGCGCTACACACGCAAGCAACTGGAGGCCATCACCCGCCGTTTCGCCCGGGAACTCATCAACAAGGGCTACCTCAGCCCCGCCAAGAACGTGCCCGCCCCCGACATGGGCACCGGACCACGGGAAATGGGCTGGATGGTGGATACCTACCGACAGCTGTTCCCCGACGACATCAACTACGTCGGATGCGTCACCGGCAAGCCAGTGGAGCACGGCGGGGTTCGCGGTCGCAATGAGGCCACCGGGCGGGGTGTGCAGTACGCCTTGCGGGAGCTGTTCCGCAATGGCGAGGAACTCCAGCGGACGGGACTCAGCGGCGGCCTGGAGGGCAAGCGCATCGTCGTTCAGGGACTCGGGAACGTGGGCTATCACGCCGCGCATTTCCTGTCCGTGGAGGACAACGCCCGGATCATTGCGGTGATCGAGCGCGACGGCGCGGTCGTCAACCAGGACGGCCTCGACGTGAATGCCCTGAGCAATCACATCAAGGCCCACGGGGGCGTCAAGGGCTTCCACGGCGGCGCCTACGAGGAGAGCGGCGCACAGATCCTGGAACTGGACTGCGACATCCTCATCCCGGCGGCGCTGGAAGGGGTCATCCACGAGGACAACGCGCCCCGGATCAATGCGCGGCTCATTGCCGAGGCGGCCAACGGGCCGGTGACGTACGAAGCCGACGCCATCCTGCAGGAACGCGGCGTGGAGATCATTCCCGATGCGTTCTGCAACGCCGGCGGCGTGATCGTCTCCTATTTCGAGTGGATCCGGAATCTGGCCCATGTTCGCTTCGGCCGCATCGAGAAGCGCTTCCACGAAGCCCGGGGGCACCACATCGTCAGCGCCATCGAACTGGCCACCAACACCAGCGTTCCGGAGTGGATCCACAACGAGATTGCCCGGGGCGCCGACGAGTTCGACCTGGTGCGCTCGGGGCTGGACGACACCATGCGGCTGGCGTTCCGGGAGATCATGGACAAGCGGCGCAGCGACGACCGCATCCGCGACTACCGCATGGCCGCTTACGCCATTGCCATCGAGAAGATCTCCCGCTCCTACCGCGACATCGGTTACTGAGGCTGGACCGGCCGGAGGCCCGGCACACGGATGTGCTAGGCTGCCCGGCCATGACTCCACCACCACGCGATCGCACCGGAGCCGACACACCGCACGCGTTCTCGTCAGCCGAGATCGACGCCGTGTATCAGGCCATCCGCAGCCGGCGCGACATGCGCCATTTCCTGCCGGATCCGGTGGACCCGGCCGTTCTCACCCGCCTGCTGGAAGCCGCGCACTGCGCACCCAGCGTCGGCTACATGCAGCCGTGGCGATTCATCCGTGTCACTGATGCCGCCCTGCGCACACAACTCGGAGAGCTGGTGGAGGCCGAACGCCTCGCCACCGCCGAAGCCCTGGGCGAGCGTGGCGCCGAATTCATGCGGCTGAAGGTGGAGGGCATCCGCGAGGCGGGCGAGGTCCTCGTGGTCACGCTCATGCCCGACCGGGAAGGTTTCATCTTCGGCCGCCGGACGCTGCCGGAGATGGATCTGGCATCGGTGGCCTGCGGCATCCAGAACCTGTGGCTGGCGGCCCGCGCCGAGGGGCTGGGCATGGGCTGGGTCTCGCTGTTCGACCCGGCCGCACTGCGCGAACTCCTGGGCATTCCCGAGGGCGGACAGCCGGTGGCCATCCTGTGCCTGGGCCACGTCGAGGCGTTCTACGACACCCCCATGCTGGAACAGCAGGGGTGGGACCAGCGCCGCCCCCTGGATGAGCTGGTTTTCCAGGACACCTGGGGCCAAACCAGGACACGCTGAGCGGGCGCGCCAGCGCTGATCGGTTACAATGAGGGCTTTGCGCAGCACCTCCTGACGCCCGGGCCAATCCTCTCATGACCACACCGTCGCAACTGCTGTTCCGGGAAACCGGCGATCCCGATGCCGGTGTCGGCAAGCAGGCAGCCACGGATGCTGCCGCCGCCACGGAGTCGGCCATTCACGTGCGCGGCCTCGGCAAGCGTTATGACTCCGGCTTCCGGGCCCTGCATGACGTGAACCTGGACATCCGCCAAGGCGAGATCTTCGCCCTGCTCGGCCCCAATGGCGCCGGCAAGACCACGCTGATCAGCATCATCTGCGGGCTGGTGAAGGCCAGCCAGGGCACGGTGCTGGTGGACGGCCACGACATCGAGCGCGACTTCCGCGCCGCCCGCCAGCGCCTGGGGCTGGTGCCGCAGGAGCTGGCCACGGACGCCTTCGCCAAGGTCCGCGCCTCGGTATCCTACAGTCGGGGGCTGTTCGGCAAGCCGCGCAGCCCCGCCAAAGTGGAGCAGGTGCTGCGCGACCTCAGCCTCTGGGACAAGCGCAACGACCGCCTGATGTCGCTCTCCGGCGGCATGAAGCGGCGCCTGATGATCGCCAAGGCGCTGGTTCACGAACCGCGCATCCTGTTCCTGGACGAACCCACCGCCGGCGTGGACGTGGAGCTGCGTCGCGAGATGTGGGAACTGGTCCAGCAGCTCAAGGACAACGGCACCACCATCATCCTCACCACCCACTACATCGAGGAAGCCGAGGAGATGGCCGACCGGGTTGGCGTGATCAACCAGGGACGGATCATGCTGGTGGAGGAGACCCGCGAGCTCATGCGCCAGCTCGGCCGCAAGCAACTGACCCTGCAGCTGGAAACGCCGCTGGAGCGCGTCCCCGATGAGCTGGCGGACTACGGCTTGAGCCTCAGCGACGACGGCCATGAGCTGATCTACACCTACGACGGCCAGGGCGATCGCAACCGGATTCCCACCCTGCTGCAGGCGCTGCACGCCCACGGCATCGATTTCCGTGATCTCCACACGCAGCAGAGTTCACTGGAGGAGATCTTCGTCAGCCTGGTGCGGGACGGGCAGCGATGAACTTCCACGCGGTCAGCACCATCTACGCCTACGAGATGCACCGCGCCCTGCGCACGCTGTTCCAGAGCGTGGTCTCGCCGGTGATCTCCACCTCGCTCTACTTCGTGGTGTTCGGCGCGGCCATCGGCTCGCACATCACGGAGGTCGAGGGGGTGAGCTACGGGGCGTTCATCGTCCCCGGGCTGATCATGCTGATGCTGCTCACCCAGAGCGTCTCCAACGCCGCCTTTTCCATCTACTTCCCCAAGTTCAACGGCACCATCTACGAACTGCTCTCGGCGCCGGTGTCGTCGTTCGAGATCGTGCTCGGCTACGTGGGAGCGGCGGCCACCAAGTCCATCATCCTGGGGCTGATCATCCTGGCCACGGCCAACCTGTTCGTGCCACTGGAGATCGCCCACCCGGTGTGGATGGCGGTGTTCCTGGTGCTCACGGCGGTAAGCTTCAGCCTGCTCGGGTTCATCATCGGCATCTGGGCGGACGGCTTCGAGAAGCTCCAGTTCATCCCGCTGCTGATCATCACCCCGCTGGCGTTCCTGGGCGGCACGTTCTACTCCATCGACATGCTGCCGCCGGCGTGGCAGACCGTGACCCTGTTCAATCCGGTGGTCTACCTCATCAGCGGCTTCCGCTGGAGCTTCTACGGCATCGCCGACGTCAGCCTGGCAGCCAGCCTGTTCACCATCGGCGTGTTCCTGGCCGTCTGCCTGGCGGTGGTGTGGTGGATCTTCCGCACCGGCTATCGACTCAAGACATAGGACACTAGCCAACACGAGTCATTGTAGAGACAATTGGCGCAGCGATAACCAAGGATTACCAGGAGGCAGCATGAAGGGTGACGACAAGGTCATTGAGTATCTCAACCGCGGCCTGCGCAGCGAGCTTACCGCCGTTCACCAGTACGTGCTCAATGCGCGGCTGCTTGAGCACTGGGGCCTGAACACCCTCGCCCGCAAGCAGGAAGAGGAAGCGCGGGAAGAGATGGAGCACGCCGACCGCTTCATCCGCCGCATCCTGTTCCTGGGCGGTAACCCGAACGTGCAGGACATGGACACCGTGCGCGTGGGCAGCAACGTCAAGGAAATCCTGGAGGCCGACCTGGCCGCGGAGTCCGAAGCGCTGGCCCTGTACCGGGAGGCCATGGGCCACTGCGAGAAGGTGCGTGACTATGCCAGTCGCGACCTCTTCGGGCAGTTGCTCTCGGACGAGGAAGGGCATTACGACTTCTTGGAGACCCAGCTCGACCTGATCGAGCGCATCGGCATCCAGAACTACGAACAGTCCGCGATGGGCGGGGCGCCGGCGGAAGGCGGGGAATAAGCCCCCGGTGGCCAGCGGCCGCCTGCCCCATCCCATCCAGGGCCCCGCGTGGCTTCGCGTCACGCGGGGCCTTCTGCGTTATGACGGCCTCAGCAGCGGCCCTGCCGGGCCAGCCCCGGCGGGCAGAAGTTGCCGCCGCGGCCACGGGACTGGTACTGCCGCCCCTTGCCCGGGCGCGAATCCCGGTAGCCGCGGTGATGCTTGCGCGTCGACTTGCGGTGGGAATCCCGGTGGTAGCGGCCACGGTCCCGGGCATGGCGCTGCTTGCCGTGGTGGTAGCGCTCGTAGCCGCGGGTGGACAGGCCGGCCCCGGTGAGCCCGCCGATGGCTCCGCCCATCATGGCGCCCTCACGGCCGCCCATCTCGGCACCGATGTAGCTGCCCACGCCGCCGCCGATGGCGCCGCCCAGCAGGGCCCGCTCACTCAGCCGGTCCGCCGAGGCGATACCGGGTGCAATCAGCAGTGCGGCCAGTGCTCCGATCATCCAGTGTTTCATGGTTCACAGCTCCTTTCTGGCTGAACTCGGGCACAGTCTGCCCACCGCAACCTGAACGGAAGCTGAACGGCGCATCTCGCTTCAACAAACCCGTCGATCACGCATTCAGGTCCTGTTCAGCACCGTCGCGGCAACATTCTTCCGACGCCCTGCTGCGTTACACTCGCAGCCAGCAGCGCACCAGGGATCAGCGGACATGCAGCAACTGTGCTCAACCTCCTCGAACCGCTTCAGGCGGCGTGCAGCATGCGGCTGCCTCGCGCTGCTGCTGTTCGCCGTTGTCGCCTGCGGCGGCGTCACCCTGGCGGACGAGCAACTGCTCAGCCGTGACGAGGCTATTGAGCTGGTTCGGGAACAGACCGACGGGCGAGTGCTCGGCGTGGACACGCGGAACAACGACTACTTCCTCATCCGCGTGCTCATCCGCGAGGGCAATGTCCGGGTCTACGAGGTGGATCGGCGCTCCGGCGCCGTTCGGGGCTGATGCGTGTCCTTGTCGTCGAAGACGAGCAGGCGCTGCTGGCACAGCTGGCACAGCAGTTCCGCGACCAGGGGTTCGTGGTGGACACCGCCAGCGATGGCGACACCGGCCTGTACCTGGCGCGGGAGTACCCGCTGGACCTGGCCGTGCTGGACCTGGGCCTGCCGGGCCGCTCGGGCCTGGAGCTGCTGCAGACGCTTCGCGCCGAGGGCAACCGCCTGCCGGTGCTGGTGCTCACCGCCCGCGACGGCTGGCAGGACCGCGTTGCCGGCCTGGAACAGGGTGCCGATGACTACCTGGTGAAACCGTTCCACTTCCCGGAGCTGCTGGCGCGGGTCAACGCCTTGCTCCGGCGCGCCGCCGGCTGGGCGCATCCGGTGCTGCAGTTCGGCGACTTCACCCTGGACACCGCCCACAAGCAGCTCCGGCACGGCGACACCCCCATCACCCTCACCGCGTTTGAATACCGGCTGCTGGAGTACCTGGCACTGCGGCCGGACCGGGTGATCTCCAAGCAGGAACTCACCGAGCATCTCTACCCGGACGAGGCGGACCGGGACAGCAACGTCATCGAGGTCTTCATCCGCCGGCTGCGCCGCAAGCTGGACCCGGACGGCGACCGGCAGCCGGTGGTCACGCACCGCGGGCTGGGCTACACGCTGCGCCGGCAGGCGGAGCAGGGCGAATGATCGGGTGGCGCCGCCTGTCCCTGCACCGCCGGCTGCTGCTGGCGGCGCTGGCCGTTGCGGTCCTGTTCCTCGGCCTCACCGGCCTGGCCCTGGATCAGGCCTTCCGCAGCAGCCTCGCCCAGGCCGAGCGGGAGCGCCTGCAGAACCACGTCTACACCCTGCTGGCTGCGGGCCGTGTGGAGGACGACGTGCTGGGCATTGCCAGCGATCTCCCCGATAGCCGCTTTCATCAGCCGGCGGGCGGACTGTACGGACGGATCGTCGATGCCGACGGCAACGTGGTGTGGCGCTCGGGCTCGCTGTCGGGCCTGGAGTGGCCGCGGGGCGATACGGTGGCGCCGGGCGAGCGGCGCTTCGCACGCCTGGAACTCAACCGCGAACCCGCGCGCAGCCTTGGTTACGGACTGCGCTGGAGTGACCCGGATGCCGGGACACAGGAGTACACCGTGGAAGTCGCCGAATCCCGCATGGACGGCCGTGCGGAGCTGAGCGCCTACCGCCGCACCCTGTGGGGCTGGCTCATTGCCGCCGGTGCCGGCCTGCTGTTCACCCAGGCGCTACTGCAGCACTGGGGGCTGCGGCCGCTGCGGCAGACGGTGCGGGAACTGCGGGATGTGCGTCAGGGCCGTAAGGACGCGCTGGAGACCACCGAACCGGCGGAGCTGGCGCCGCTCACCCAGGGCATCAACCGGCTGCTGCAGGCGGAGCGGCAGCGTCGCCGGCAGTACCAGACCAGCCTGGCGGACCTGGCCCACAGTCTGAAAACGCCCCTGGCGGTCCTCCGGGGCACCCTGGAACCCGGGCACGATGCGCCGGACACCCGGGATGCCCTGGACCAGGTGGACCGCATCGACACCACGGTGCGCTACCACCTGGCCCGCGCCGGGCGCAGCCAGGAACGACTAGGCCAGCGCACGCCGCTGTACCCCGTGGCGCAACGCCTGATGCGCGCCCTGCCCGGTCTGCGTGATCCGGTTCCCGCCATGGCGCTGGATTGCCCCGAGACCCTGAATTTCCCTGGGCCCGAGGACGAACTCATGGAACTGCTGGGCAATCTCCTGGACAACGCCATCCGCCACTGCCAGCAGCAGGTGCGGCTCACGGCCCGCACCGTGGAGCAGGAGCAATTGCTGGAGATGGTGATCGACGACGACGGGCCCGGCATCCCGGAGCAGGATCGCGAGCGCGTGCTGAGGCGGGGCGAGCGCGCCGACAGCCGCCATCCGGGCCAGGGCATCGGTCTCGCCATCGTCTCAGAGCTCGTGACTGCCTACGGTGGCAGCATCGAAATCGACACCGCGCCGCTGGGCGGCGCCCGCATCAGCCTGCGCGTTCCCCTGCCCCGCTGAGCCGCCCTGCCTCCCAGGCCAGCACCGCCACCTCCAGGGAGAACACGTGGGGATCGTCGACGCCGAGTTCCCGCAATGCGGCGGCCACACCCAGCAGGTACTCCCGATTGGGGCCGCTGGGCCCCTCGGAGCGCGCGATATGCGCGGCCATCTCCGGTAGCGGGGCTGGCCCGAGAAACGCGGCGTTGCGCTCGGTGGCGATGTACACTAGGCCTTCGTCCCGGGAGCCATCGTGGAAGTTCAGCGCGGTGGTGAAACGCAGGTAGCCGTTCTTCTCGCGGATATCCATGGGCTCCAGCACGGCGTGGGTGATGCGGTAGGCCATGCCGGTGCAACGTGCCCCGGCCTCCTCCACCAGTGTCGCCACACGGCCCGGAGCCTCGGGGGTGCCACGGTGATCGTGGGAACCCTGCCAGAAGCGGCGACTCCAGCCGGTAATGGTCGCTGGCCGGCATTCCAGGTACGGAAAACCGGCCTTGTAGAGCAGCGAGCCATAGCCGAACAGCCACAGGCTGTCGCGGTCGGCGAACACCGGCCTGAGACGATTGGTTGTGCTGGTATCCAGAACCATGGAACACCGCGTCCGACGCCAAAGCAGCTATTGTACAAGTTGGGACCGCTGCGCGAAGCAGCCAAGGGCTTTATCGACGGGCTGTTCGCCACCATCTACATAAATGGAGAAGCCAGAGCGAGACGCGACGATGGATGACTGGTTGACCGAAGAGCGGAACAAGCTGCTGCGACTGGGTGTGCGCGCCTTCATCAAGGCCGGCGCCGTAACTCTGGTGGTGGTCGGCGCACTGCTGGCGGGCGTGTTCGTGGCCCTGGACGAACTGGATCTCGACCCGGCCATGGCCAATGTTGCGCTCATGGTGGCGGCAGTGGCGCTGCCGGTGATCGCGTTCTTCATGATGGACTGGCTACGGCAGCGCTTCTGGGTACGCGCCATTGGTGGTCACGCGCGCCGCCTTCGGGCCGTGCAGTTCCTGAGTAACTACGCGGACGCCGTGGGCGAAGACCGGCTCGACCAGCTCCCGACCGGTGCCCGAGAGCAGGTCAAGAAAGTGCTCGAGAAGGAGCGCCAGGGCATGTTGCCGCCCGAGCGGGACTACGCGCTGGCCCTGCAACCCATGATGGCCTTCCAGCCGTCCCGCTCAGCGCCGAGGGGCCCGCGCCGCAAGGGGCCCCGCGACGCTTCCAGACACCAGGAACCCAGCTCCTGGCATCGGGAATGAGTACGGACACTACTCCGGCAGTTCGTCCCGGAGCGCGCGCTTGAGCACCTTGCCGTTGGGGTTGCGCGGCAGGGGGTCGCGCCTGAACGTCACGCCTTCCGGGACCTTGTAGTCCGACAGCGCCTCGGCGCAATGCCGGCGGACGGCGTCTTCGTTGATCGCTTCACCGCCGATCACCACGAAGGCGTGCACCCGCTCCCCGAGGACGGGACAGGGGCGCCCGACCACGGCGGCCTCCACCACCCCGGCGAAGCCCAGCAGCACGTTCTCCACCTCGGTGGTAAACACTTTGTAACCACCGCGGTTGATCATGTCCTTCTTGCGATCAAACACGTTCAGAAAGCCGTCGGCGTCCCGTGAGCCGATATCTCCGGAGCGCCAGAACCCGCCGGTGAATTCCCGTTCCGTGGCGGCGGCGTTGTTCCAGTACCCGGGTACAACCATGGGCCCACGGATCCACACTTCCCCGGATTCCCCCGCCGACACCTCCCGACCCTCGTCGTCCATCACCAGCACCTCGGCACAGGGCAGCGGAGCACCAACACTGTCGCCGCGGCCGGCGGTGTAGGCGGGTGGCATCATGGTGGCCGGGGACGAGGTTTCGGTGGCGCCGTAGGCGTTCATGAGCTGCAGGCCCGGCAGCTTCTTCGCCAGGGCGTCGATGGTGACCTCCGGCATGGGCGCACCTCCGTAACCACCGATACGCCACGCGGAGAGGTCATGCTGATCGAAGGCCGGCTCCAGCAGGCAGAGGTTGTACATGGCGGGTACCAGCACGGTGTGGGTGATGCGCTCTCGGGCGGCAAGCTCCAGGAACCGCGCGGCCTTGAACTCGCGCTGAATGATGAGCGTTCCCGCGGCCCGGAGGGCAACGCCGATCAGTGCCACCAGGCCGGTCACATGACTCATCGGCACGGTGATCAGGGAGCGGTCCCCGGGACCGAGGCCCATGCCCCCCTCGAAGTGCAGCAGGGAATGGATGATGCCGAAGTGCGTCAGCATCGCGCCCTTGGGCTTGCCCGTGGTGCCGGAGGTGTAGAGGATCGCCGCCGTGTCGTCCTCCGTCACGGTGGCTGCATCCACCCGCTCACCGTGCTGGAACAGGGCGTCGTAGCCGGCCACGCACAGCCGGTGCCGAAGCTCAGGCAGATCCTCGGGTGGCGGCAGACGTTCCGCCAACGCCGGCTCATGCACCACCAGGCACGCCCCGGAGTCGGAGAGGGTGTGGCGGTAGCCCGGCATCTGGTCACGTGTATTCAGCGGCACGACGATCGCGCCCAGGCGCCACGTGGCCAACATCAGCTCAACGAAGGGGATACCGTTGTCCAGCATCAACGCCACCCGGTCGCCGGGGCCGACACCGTGCGCGGCCAGTCCGGCGGCGGCCTGGGCCACGCGTGCGTCCAGCTGCGGGTAATTGAGGCGCTGGTCGTCGTGCACCAGGGCATCGGCATCCGGCGCGCGCTCCAGGGCGTCCGGCAGCAGCCGGTTCAGATCCACGGGCCGATCACGGAAACACCGCAGTACCCGGTCACCGTAATGGGTTTCCATGCGCATCGCCGGAAACAGCTCTGGCGCCCACATCACTCGTCTCCTCCCTCAATGGCGGGGACTGCAGTCCCTCTGTCTGCGCTTCATGTTCAACCCGATCCACCTCCGCCGCAACCCGCGCCGCGGCCCTGGCGCCCGGCCAGCCGGGGTGTGTAGCATCAGCCACTGACCACTTCCACGGGGACACGGCATGGGCATCGAAGTGAGCGGCATACTCGGCATTCTGTGGCTGTTCATCATCATCTGGGCGATTATCCGCACCGCGCAGAGCCCCGCCGGCCCGGTGGTCAAGGCACTGTGGATCGTGATTCTTCTGGTGCTGCCACTGTTCGGGCTGATCGCCTGGCTGTTGCTGGGCCCGAAGTAGCCGCTGGTCGTGAGCAGCCGGTTCTACACGCTGAACCAGTTCATCGCGCCGGATTTCGGCCTGCTGGTGCCGAACTGGAGCTACGGCATCGCCGCGGAGCACTACCATGCGGCAAGCCATTCCTACGACGGGCCGCTGTATATCCTCCTGACCCCGTTCGATGCTGCCGTCCTGATCAACATCAGCCCGGAGCGCGAACGCGATGCCGTGGCTCTGGTCTGCCGGCTGCCCCACGAGGGGCGCATCAACCATGCGCCCACCGGCTCCCTGCGGGAGGCCACCACGGCGGAGAGCCTGAGCGCACGTTCCCGGCTGAGCGCCGAACCGGACCTTGGCAGCCGGGATCTCGAGACCGACGGGCCGATCTGGGTGGCTGGCGACACCGGCCTGTGCGTGCACGCGGAACCGCACCGGATTTCGCTGTTCCGCTTTCAGGACGGCCGCTGTACTGACGTGATTCACGCAGGCGACCGCCACCGCATCGAACCCATCGGCGAGGAATAGCACGATCGCCAGAGGTGACCGGCCGTGCGGTCACTGCCCCTGCCTACGCAGAAACCCGGATTGTAAGCGCCTGCCCTGCACGGAATTCTGAACCCGTTCCGATACCGCATTCCGAGGGGGCAGACCATGGCAACGGGCAATACGGCGTTGGCGCACATGACAGGCGACGATCCGGTGACAGCCCTGCATGCCGCCAATGACACCTGCCTGGAGGAACTCGAGCACTTCCTGAGCACGATCAACGCGAACGACTACCGCGACAACCACCGAAGTGAGAGTGCGATCGGCGCCCATGTGCGCCACCTGCTCGAGCACTACGAAATCCTGATCCGTGACCTGGGCCATCCGATCGACTACGAGCGGCGGGCGCGTGAGCCGGACGTCGAACGCTGCCCCCGAGCGGCCCGTCTGCGGGTTCGTTCCGTCCGTGGCGACCTGCGGGAGGTCGCCGCCCGGTGGCCGGACACCATGCTGCCCGTATGGTGCACCGCCAGCGACGACGCCGGGCAGGGGGTTTTGGCCGTGCGCTCGAGCCTGGCGCGCGAACTGCTCTTCCTGCACAGCCACACCGTGCACCACATGGCACTAATTGCGGTGCTCGGACGCCAGCGGGGACTGGTCGTCGACCAGGGTTTCGGCGTGGCGCCATCGACGCTGCGCCAGCGCCGTTGACGGGGGACGGAAGCGATCATGTGCACGGTCAGCTGGATCACACGGGCGGACGGATACGACCTGCTGTGCAACCGCGACGAGCGTCTGGACCGCGCGCCGGCGCGTCCCCCGGCTCGGTGGCAGACGGCGCGGGCAAACTTTCTCGCCCCGCAGGACCCGGAAGGCGGCGGCAGCTGGATCAGCGTGAATGAGCACGGCATCGCGCTGTGTCTACTCAATCACTACCCGGCGCAACCCGACGCCGAGGCGGCCCGGACGGACTACGCCAGCCGCGGCCGGATCGTCACGGAGCTGGCCACCCGGCGCAGCATCGCGGCCATCCGGGCCGACCTGGACTCAAAGGACCTCCGGAACGTCCGCGCGTTCATGCTGCTCGCTCTTGCACCTGCGTCGCCGCCGGCGCTCTGGATATGGGACGGCCACGCTCTGCACGAGGAAGCGCTGCCGCGGCCGCCACTCACGACGTCCGCGTACGATGGCGACCGGGTCTGCCTGGAACGGCGTCAGTCGTTCCGTGGACTGCGCAACGACGGCCCGGTCACGGCCCCGCCCTCTCTCGACCGTCTCGTCGCCTGGCACCGTACGGCACGCCCGGATGCACCGCACGCCGGCGTGGCCATGCGGCGCGATGACGCCGCAAGCGTGAGTCTGAGCCACGTTCGCGTCGACCCGAACATCATCGAGATGCGCTACTTCGAGGGCCATCCGTCCGAAACCCCTGATCAGCCACCGGTCATCTGCCGTCTCCCCGCCGTGGAACGACCCTCGCTGCCGGGTGATCAGCCGCCGCGTTGCGTCCTTCCGGTCACGTACGATCTGCGCGACCTGTTCCACGAGAAGAATCCCGCCATGGCCCGGCGTCTGCCGGGGCCGGCCTACGCACTGCTCGAGCGACTGGCCCATCAGGACGAGATCAACCATGGCCTCTATGCCGTTCGGGACACCCCATGCCGGCAGTTCCCGGCGCGCGTGCTGGAGTATCTCGGCGTGAACTGTGACGTCCGCGGAGCAAGCCCGCCGTGGCCGGCTGAGCGGCCGATTTTCGCCGTCAACCATCCGCTCGGCGCCATTGATGGTCTCGCCATGCTGTCGTGGATGCTCGGGCATTACCCGGACGTGCAGGTCCCGGTCAACGACGTGCTGGCCCGCATCCCGTATCTGGCACCGTTCGTGACGCCCATCGACAAGTATCGATCACGCCGGGCGTCTGCCTACCGCCTGCACGAGACCTTTGCCTCCGACGCCGCCGTACTGGTGTTCCCGGCGGGCGCCACGTCGAGATACCGGGGCGGGCGGCTGCGGGACCACGCCTGGGAAAAGATGCCCGTGCGCATGGCTCTCGCGCATGAGCGGCCGATCGTGCCCGTGTTCATCGACGGCCGGCTGTCCCGACGCTTCTACGCCGTCGCCCGGCTGCGCCGGCTGTTCGGTATCCGCCTGAACCTGGAAATGCTTCTGCTGGCCGATGAGATGTTCCGGCCGGCAACGCCACGGCTCGGGATGGCCGTGGGCGAGACCGTGTCACCGCGCACGCTGGAACGTCTCGGTGACAGTGATCGCGAGCGGGCGCAGGCTCTGTACGCAGCCTGCTACGACCTGGAAACCACCTGGTCGCACCCCCGGTCGCTGGAGGCACGCGCGACATGATGCCGCTCATTGACCCGGTACCGACATCGGATCTCGACGCCGAAATCAGCCGGCACGCACCACTGGGCACGTTCCGCGGCCTCGAGATCCACTCCCTGCACGGTGACGACTGTCCGGCAACGCTACGCGAGATCGGCCGGCTGCGGGAACGCGCTTTCCGCGAGGCCGGCGCGGGTCGCAACGTGGACTGCGACCTGGACGAACTGGACTTCGGGCCATCAGCCTACCGACAACTGGTCGCCTGGGACCCCGGACGACGGGAAGTCGTGGCCGTCTACCGCTACCAGCGCGGCTGGCTGGCCCGTACCCACGGCGATGGAGTCCTGCGCACCCACACGCTGTTCCGCTATTCCGACTCCTTCAACCGTGACGTGAAGCCCGCCGGCATCGAACTGGGCCGTTCGGTGGTCAATCGGGACGCGCGGCGACGCACGCTCGGGCTGTTCGCCCTGTGGACCGGTCTCTACGTCCTGCTCGAGGAACACCCCGAGCTGAACTACTTCTTCGGCAACGTCTCGCTCTACGCCTCCATGCCCGAGGAGGCACGTGATCTCCTGATCGCCTTCCTGGAGCACCACTACCGCCCGCCGGAGCCGGCGCTCGTCGCGCGTGAGGCACTCCGCCACCGGCCCGCCACGGCGGCGAGCGACCGGATCCCCGGGGCCGTGGCCGAGGAGCCCGCCGGGCGCATTCGCGCACTGCGGGACCTGCTGGAGCCGCATGGCGCGACCATTCCACCCATCGTGCAGTCCTACATGAGCCTCAACCATGAAATCTGGTTCGGACAGACGGCGCGCGACGCAGACTTCGGCGACGCCCTGGAAATCGGACTGGTCGTGCCAATCGATGCCGTCCGGCGCTCCCGGGACCTGTCCCGTTTCGCGCCGACGCGCTGAGTCCGCCCGTCTACCGTCTCCGTCTTCCTCGGTTGTGTCGCGGCGCAAGCGCCCCTACAGTCCGGCAATGTGAAACCGATGGGGGTGACGGATGGCGGACAGCGAGCGTAACGGCGACCGGCAGGAGCGGCAGCAGGACTGGCACGACCACCAGACGCCGCAGCCCATGTCGCGTCAGCAGCAGTGGCTGCTGTTCCTCTGGCTGTCCCTGGGCATCCTGCTCGGCTTCTACTACCTGGACGCCATGCAGGAACCGGAGTACGCCGAGCTGGGCTATTCGGAGTTCATCGAGGCCGTGAAGTCTGACTACGTGGCCTCGGTAACCCTCCGCGGCGAGCACATCGAAGGGGAACTCACCGAGGAAGGGCGCGATGCGCTGGACGTGGGCGAGGCCGAACGCTTCGACAGCGTGCGACCGGACATCGAGGACACGCGCCTGCTGCAGACCCTGGAGGACAACAACGTCAGCATCGCCGCGCGACCGGCCGATCCCCCCTGGTGGCAGGAGATCCTGGTCGGTGCCCTGCCCTGGATCCTGCTGCTCGCCCTGTTGTTCTGGCTCTTTCACCGCATGCAGCAGCGCGCCATGTCCGGCGGTGGCCCCTTCGGCATGGGGCGCTCCCAGGCCAAGAAATTCCACCGTGAGGACAGCAACATCACCCTCGACGACGTGGCCGGATCGGACAACGCCAAGCAGGATGTCCAGGAGGTGGTGGAGTTCCTGAAAGACCCGGCCCGCTTCCAGCGCCTGGGGGCACAGATTCCCCGCGGCATTCTCATGATGGGCCCGCCCGGCACCGGCAAGACCTTGATGGCCAAGGCGGTGGCCGGCGAAGCCGGGGTGCCGTTTTTCACCATCAGTGGCTCCGAGTTCATCGAGATGTTCGTGGGTGTGGGTGCCTCCCGGGTGCGGGACCTGTTCAACCAGGCGAAGCAGGAGGCGCCGGCGGTGGTGTTCATCGACGAGATCGATTCCATCGGCCGCTCCCGCGGCACCGGCATGGGCGGGGGCCACGATGAACGCGAGCAGACCCTGAACCAGATCCTGGCGGAGATGGACGGCTTCGA